>NZ_JASPGN010000017.1:0-51026 GCF_030232655.1 Corynebacterium sp. MSK218 | reverse complement strand
CAGCTCGCTAGCGCGCTGTATTGATACCTAGTCTCGCTGTCTGACCCGTCAACCTTTTCTGGTTGGCGGGTGTCATCGTCTCTGCATTCGCCTCGGCCAAATCCAGGATCGTCGATGTGCCCGCTGACCGTGGTGTGGTTGGCGGGTTTCATCGTCTTGGCGTGGGGTGCGAAGCTTCAGCTCGCACCCGGTGGGTCGGGTGGTTGGCTTGTTTCTGGCGGCGGGTCGGGCGGCTGGCCTGTTGTCTGCTCAGCGGCGAGTCTTGCTATTGCTTCTTGGTATTCGGGCATGGCGGTAATTGGTACACCCCAGGGCGGGATGTAGCTCACTCCGGTATTCAACCGGAACATGTAACCACGCCCTGTGGGCCGTTTCGGGTCATCGTCGTTAATGCCGTTGTGGTAGGCGCACAGGAAGGTGAGGTTTTTGATGTTGGTGAATCCTCCTGCCTGCCAGGGGATGAGGTGGTGGACTTCGCAGTAATCAGCTGGTTTGTTGCAGCCATCGCGTGAGCAGGTTTGGAATTCAGCTGCCAGGCTGATGCGTTGTTTCCAGCTGGCATGCCGCTGGAGCCTATAAGAGTTAACCGGGCCTTCAAGGGGGTGGATGATGGTGGCGTAGCCAATCTCGGCAAACTTGTAGGCTAAGAAGTCTGCCCCGGTCATGCGTGCGCCGTTGGTGAGGTTAAGTTCGATTTCCTCCCCATCACCGTTGATAATTTGGTCGAGTTCGTTGAGGGTGACTACGACTTGAGCGTGTACGGCGGGTTTGGTTCCAATGCCGCCGGTGACGATGACGGTGCGGGCAGCGTCAAGCAGGTTTGTTTTATTAACGGATTCTAGGGTGCCTCTGATGTCGGCGATGACGGTTGGGGTGTCGGTGATGGTGATGGAGTTGGGTCCCTTGGAGCGGTAGGTGAAGCGTACTCCGGGTTTAGCTATGCGTTTGGCACGAAGCTCCTTTAAACGCTTGGTGGCGACGTGGCGGATTTTGTGGGCGGGGGTGCCGGCAAGTTTGATGCGTAGGTTCCACGCGTCGAGGTCTTTGTTGACTTTGGCGGTGTAGGACTCAATCAGGGCAAGAATACTAAGGCTATGTTTCTGTGCCACCGCAGCAGCACGTGCCTTCTTCTGTTTGCCGGTAAAGCGGGTTTGCCCGAAGTAGGTGCGGTGAAGGTGGGCAAGCTCAGTAGCGTCATTGGCGTCGGCGCCGAGCGTGCGGAGCTCGTCGGGTGAGCTGGTTGCTTGTTCCACTAGCGCGATCCCCGAGTTGCGGTAGTGGAAGTAGGTTTCTAATACCCCCATGGCCACGAAGCTTAAAGCAGGCCCAAAGGCCCCGCAACCGGAGCAGCGAAAAGTTTCCCAAAGCTCCTCGGGTGTGAATTGAGTAATGCTACATTCTAAAAAGTGTTGTAACGCACATCTCAGTGTTGCTCTGACAGAAGGAATCTCATGCGCACATCTCGCACTCTCCAAACCGCTACCGCACTGTTGGGCGCAGTGGCACTCACTGTGCCACTGGCCGCGTGTGGCGGGAGCTCACAAGAGGCGGTGGCCGGTGGCGATGCCATCGTCCGCGTGCCCGGGACTGAGCCCCAGCAGGGGCTTATCCCTGCAATGACGAATGAGAACGGCGGCGGGCGCGTCGTCGATATGCTTTACTCGGGCCTCATCTATTACGACGCTGACGGTGAGGTCCACAATGAGATGGCGGAGTCCATCGACAAGGAAGGGGAGAAGACCTACAAGGTCACCCTTAAGCCGGACATCACCTTCTCAGACGGAACGCCGGTTACGGCCACGACATTCGTCGATACGTGGAATTATGCGGTGGCGAACGAGCAGCTCAACGAGAGCTTCTTTTCCTCCATCAAGGGCTACGGCGAGGGCGTGAAGGAGATGGAAGGGCTCAAGGTCCTCGATGACCGCACCTTCACCATCGAACTGACCCAGCCGGAGAGTGACTTCCCGTCGCGCCTGGGCTATAACGCCTACTTCCCGCTGCCGCCGGAAGCCCTCGACGATCCGCAGGGCTTTGGTGAAAGCCCGGTTTCCAATGGTCCGTACCGGCTCAAGGAATGGAACCACAATCAGAACATTATTCTGGAGCCGAACCCGGAATACGGCGGGGAGCGCACGCCGAAGAATGATGGCCTCGAGTTCGTCTTCTACGCTGACAGCGGTGCCTCCTACATGGACCTGCTCTCCAATAACCTCGATGTGCTTGAGGCTATCCCGTCTTCGGCATTCGGTAATTACGAGCAGGACTTGGGCGAGCGCCAGGAAACGAAGCCGGCTGCTACTTACCTAGAGATGTCCATCCACGTGGACACCCCACACTTTAGTGGGGAAGAGGGCACGCTGCGTCGCCGTGCGGTGTCGATGGCTATCAACCGCGAGGAAATCGCGAAGACCATCTTCCACGGCACTCGCACACCAGCCCGCGAGTTCACGTCGCCAGTGCTCACCGGCTATAGCGACAGCCTGCCAGGCTCGGAGAATCTGGACTTTAACCCCGAGGAGGCCAAGAAGCTGTGGGCCGAGGCCGACAAGAAGTACGGCGCCTTCGAAGACACCTTCCCCATCAACTACAACACCGATGGTGACAACAAGGACTGGGCTGATGCCGTGGCCAATAGCATCAGCAACACCTTGGGTATCCGAGCCGTGGGTAACCCTTATCCGGACTTTAAGTCCTTCCGTGAGGCCTACCGCTCTGAACGCATGGACGGCGCCTACCGCACCGCCTGGTTCGCGGACTATCCGTCGATGGGCAACTTCCTCGGCCCGAACTTCACCACGGGCGTGGCCTCCAATGACTCGAAGTACTCCAACCCAGAGTTCGATGAGCTCATCGTCAAGGCCAATGGCGCCAATTCCCCGGAGGAAGCCGCCAAACTCTATAACCAGGCCCAGGAGTTGCTCCTGCGTGACCTTCCTGCCATTCCGCTCTTCTACCCGAACGTCGTCGGCGGATGGTCGGAGAACGTCAGCAACGTGACCTTCAACTGGAAGTCCCTGCCGGTTTACTACGAGATCGAGAAAACAGCTCAGTAATCATCGTCTACAGTACGGAGGTATGACCTCCGTACTTTTTCTCTGCAACACCAACCGTGGCAAGTCTCAGATGGCTGCCGCTCTAGCCAAGAAGCACGCGCCGGATTGGGAGATTTATTCTGCTGGCGTGCAAACCACCGAGCAGCACCGTGAGCAGGGCGTGAATGCCGAGGCGCGGGCCTCTCTGACAAAGGTCGGCGCGGACATGTCAGGAACGCCGACGCTGCTTGATGCCGAACTCGCGTCTTCGGTGGATCACGTCATCATCGTCGGTGATGCCGACTATGACGGAGTGGCTGAGCGTTGGGAGATTGAGGACCCGTCCGTGCGTGGCCTAGAGGGAGATGAGCGTATGGATGCGCTGCGCGATGACATTGATGCTCGCGTAAGAGCTTTCCTTGATGCTCACGCGTAGGACTGAAAACTGAAACTGCCTGATCTGCCAAAAGTAGGGGCTGGAATTCGATCCCAGCGGTGATCTTTGGCGGATCGGGCAGTTGTGTCTCTCAGGCCTTGCTTGCGATGAGCGTGAGCACGCGCCGAGCCAGGCTCGGCGCCTAGGCCACTCAGCTTAGCCGCGGAAGGCATACCACTGCACCGAGTTGGCCGGCAGGTGCAGCTGTACGTGGTTGCCTTCGGAGCGCACGCGGTGGGCAAGGTCGTTGCCAGCGCCCTGGTAGACGGCGTCGTCGGTGTTGATGACTAACTCCCACTCGCCATCGCGCGGCACCCAGAGGTCATAGTTCGGCACGGAGCTGCCGGAGAAGTTGCACACCGCGAGAAGCGCGGAGCCGTCCTTGCCGTAGCGCACGTAGCCCAACATGTTGTTGTCGGAGTCATCCGCCTTGACCCATTGGAAGCCGTCCTGAGTGTAATCCTGCGACCACAGTGCTGGGTGTTGCTTGTACACCACGTTGAGATCACGCACGAGGCGCTTGATGCCGTGGTGCCACTCATTGCCCCAGCCTTCCAGGTTGGACCAGTCCACGGAGTTGCCCTCAGACCACTCGGTGGTCTGGCCGAACTCCTGGCCCATGAACATCAGCTGCTTGCCGGGGTGGGAGAACATGTAGCCGTAGAGGGCACGCAGGCCG
Source organism: Corynebacterium sp. MSK218 (assembly GCF_030232655.1). Taxonomy (NCBI): domain Bacteria; kingdom Bacillati; phylum Actinomycetota; class Actinomycetes; order Mycobacteriales; family Corynebacteriaceae; genus Corynebacterium; species Corynebacterium sp. MSK218. The sequence goes on along the minus strand of NZ_JASPGN010000017.1, from coordinate 46,876 downwards.
GCGGCCTTATTCCAGTCATCGCCCGGCATACGCTCCCACAGGGAGCCCTTGCCGTGGACAACCTCATCGTGGCTAAACGGCAGCACGTAGCGCTCGGAGTAGGCGTAGACCATGGAGAAGGTCAGCTCACCGTGGTGGTAGCGGCGGTGGATGGGCTCGTGCTTGAAGTACTCCAAGGTGTCGTTCATCCAGCCCATGTTCCACTTCAGGTTAAAGCCAAGGCCGCCCTCATGCGTCGGTGCGGTAACACCTGGCCAGGAGGTGGATTCCTCCGCAATGGTGAGCACGCCCGGGTGGGTTCGGTTGAGGGTAGCGTTGGTTTCCTGGAGGAATTGGACCGCTTCAAGGTTCTCGCGGCCGCCGTAGATGTTGGGCAGCCATTCATCGCGGGAGTAATCCAAGTAGAGCATGGAAGCCACGGCGTCGACACGCAGGCCGTCGATGTGGAACTCCTCAGCCCAGTAGAGGGCATTAGCCACGAGGAAGTTGCGTACCTCGTTGCGGCCGAAGTCGAAGACGTAGGTGCCCCAGTCAGCCTGTTCGCCGCGGCGCGGGTCGGGGTGCTCGTAGAGCGCCTGGCCGTCGAAGCGGCCCAGTGCCCATTCATCCTTGGGGAAGTGGGCAGGGACCCAGTCGATGATGACGCCAATGCCAGCCTTGTGCAGATCATTGATAAGCGCACGCAGCTCGTCCGGAGTACCCCAGCGTGCAGACGGAGCGTAGTAACCCGAGACCTGGTATCCCCAGGAACCGCCGAAGGGGTGCTCGGCTACAGGCAGCATTTCCACGTGGGTAAAGCCATGCTCGAGAAGATAGGGGATGAGTTCCTCGCGGAGGCTGTTGTAGTTGGCACCAATCTTCCAGGAACCCACGTGTAGCTCGTAGATGCTCATCGGCACATCGAGGTCATCGTTGCGCTGCGACATCCAGTCCTCATCAGTCCACGCAAAGTCGGACTTCGTCACCACCGAGGCGGTTTCCGGTGGGGCAATGGTGCGCTTGGCCAGAGGATCAGCCTTGTCGACGCGCGGCGAATTCTTGCCGTGGACGGCGAATTTGTAGCGCTCGCCCTCACCGACGCCCGGGATGAAGACCTCCCAAATGCCCGTAGAGCCGAGGCTGCGCATAGGGAACTGGGTAGGGTTCCAGCCGCAGAAGTCACCGACAACGGCCACGCCCTCCGCGTTGGGCGCCCACACGGCAAAGGCAGTACCGGTGACGTCACCCATGTCGGTGGTATAGGTCTTGAGATTGGCGCCGAGGACATCCCACAGGCGCTCATGGCGGCCCTCACCAATGAGGTGCTGGTCCAAGGTCCCCAAAGTGGGCAGGAAATGGTAGCCATCAGCCACCTCAACAGCGGGCTGGCCCGGGTAGGTGATGCGCAGGCGGTAATCGGCTTCAACCGCCAGCGGGGCCTCCCAGATGTCATCGCCCACCGCGGTCATGGCGATGGTCTCTTCCGCGGTGACGAGCTCGACGGCTTCGGCACCGGGGCGGCGGGTGCGGACGGTTCCTTGATGCCACCCATAAAAATCATGGGGAGCATGGTGGCGGCAGGAATTAAGGCGTTCACGATCGGTGGCCGGGATGTTCATACTGACCAAATTACCTAACTCTCGTCACCCGCGCGGGCCAAAAGACAACTAGGCGCGGTAGTCCTCCACGCGGCGCCACGCCAGCTGCTCCTGCAGGTCATGGTCGGCAGGAGGCAGGATGAAGACATGGGCGACGTCGCGAAGCGGCTCCAGGCGTACAAAGTTGCGGTCGGACCATTCGTAGGCCGAGCCACTAATAGCATCCTGGACGGTGAAGTGGTCACCCGGGTAGCGGCCCACAGCCGGCAAATCCAGGTAGACCGTCGCCTCCTGAGCATTGCGCGGATCGAGATTCACCACGACCAAAACCACGTTGCCGGTCGCAGCATCCGCCTTGGAGTAGGCGAGGATGGCCTCGTTATCTGTGTTGTGGAAGCGCAAGGTTCGCAGTTGCTGCAGAGCGGGGTTCTCACGACGGATGAGGTTGAGCAGGCGGATATAGGATTCCAAGGAGTCGCCGGATTTCACGGCTGCCTGGAAGTCACGGGGACGCAACTCGTACTTCTCCGAATCGAGGTATTCCTCGCTGCCTGGCTTCACGGCCTGGTGCTCGTAGAGCTCAAAGCCGGAGTACACACCCCACAGCGGGGAGAGCGTAGCGGCCAGGGTGGCGCGGATGGCGAACATGGCGCGCCCGCCAGTCTGCAGGGATTCGTGGAGGATATCCGGGGTATTGACAAAGAGGTTGGGGCGGCAAATATCGGCCTGTTCCACGTGCATCTCCGCGAACTTGGTCAGGTCATACTTGGAGGTCTGCCACGTGAAGTAGGTGTAGGACTGGGTAAAGCCTGCCTTAGCCAGGCCGAAGAGGCGCGGGGCGCGGGTAAAGGCCTCAGACAGGAAGATGACCTCTGGGTGGGTCACGTGCACCTTGGAAATAAGCCAGTTCCAAAAGTTGGTGGGCTTGGTGTGCGGGTTATCCACGCGGAAGGTGGTGACACCGGCTTCGACCCAGATCATGACGATGCGATAAATCTCGGCGTAGATGGCGTCCGGGTCGTTATCGAAGTTCAGCGGGTAGATGTCCTGGTACTTCTTGGGTGGGTTTTCGGCGTAGGCAATGGTGCCGTCGGCAAGCACGGTGAAAAACTCCGGATTGCTCTTCGCCCACGGGTGATCCGGGGAGGCCTGGAGTGCGAGGTCAAGGGCGACTTCGAGGCCTAACTCCTCGGCCTTCTTCACCAAGGTCTTGAAATCCTCCATCGTGCCCAGTTCCGGGTGAGTGGTGGAATGATCCTGGATGGCCCACGGTGAGCCGACATCGCCGGGCTCAGCCACAACGGAGTTGTTCTTGCCCTTGCGGTGCACCTCACCAATGGGATGAATCGGCGGAAAGTACACGGTGTCAAAGCCCATGGCCGCCACGCGCTCAAGTGCCTGCGCGGTGGTCTCAAAGGTGCCGTGTACCGGATTGCCCTCGGCGTCCCACCCACCCGTGGAGCGCGGGAAGAGCTCATACCAGGAGTTAAACAGTGCCTCGCGGCGCTCCACCAGGACTTCGTGGATGTCACCTTCCACGAGGAGGTGGCGCAGTGGGTGGTGGTGCAGAATCTCAGCGACCTCATCAGAAAGCGCGGTACGCACGCGCTTATCGACGTCCCCCTGCTCATCCCGCAGCGCCTTCGACGCCTCAAAGAGCAGCTCAGCCTTCTCGCTGGGGCTCTGAATCGCGGCTTCTTCGAAAAGCTCAGCGCCGTGGAGAAGATCGTTGTTGAGCTCGCGGGCCGATTGGCCGGCTTCCATCTTCTTGGTAACGGCGTTGCGCCACGTAGCCATAGGATCGGACCAGGCATCAACGCGGAAGAACCAACGGCCGGGGGTAGCCGGGGTAAAGACGCCATGGACGCGGTCCTGGTTGTCCGGATCCACCGTCATAGTGGCGGAGGAGGTGGAGGGCGATTCGGTATTCCATACCGACAGGGTTGCGGCAACGGCGTCGTGGCCCTCGCGCCATACCAATGCGGTGACAGGGATAACCTCGCCCACCACGGCTTTCGAGGCTACGTTTCCAGACAGAGAAGGGCGGACATCGTCGATACCAAGGCGTTGAGTCATGCCCCTTAGAATAATGCAGCTGTGCCAGTTTCACCGGGGGAAGACTGTGTCAGTTACACCGGGGACGGAAAATATCGGCCACAATGGGGTTTGTGAACACTCCTGAGCAAACTGGCGATATGAACTTAGAGAACCAGCCCACCGATGAGGACTGGCTCATCGACTTCCGCGGCGTTGAGCTGCGCCGAGGCGGCAATACCCTCGTCGGCCCCGTTGACTGGCAGGTTGAGCTCGATGAGCGGTGGGTCATCATCGGGCCCAATGGTGCGGGCAAGACCTCGCTCGTGCGCATGGCCGCTGCTGAGGAATTCCCGTCTGCCGGCGTGGCTTACCTGATGGGCGAGCGCATCGGCAAGACCGATATGCGCGATCTCCGCGCGGCCATTGGCATTTCTTCGGCCGCCGTGCAGCACCGCATCCCGGACGGCGAGCGTGTCGATGACCTCGTGGTCTCCGCTGGCTATGCCGTACTCGGCCGCTGGCGCGAGAACTATCAGGATATGGACTTCTCCCGTGCCGATGACATCCTGGCTCAAGTAGGCGCTTTGCACCTGGCCAAGCGCACGTGGGGAACGCTGTCGGAAGGTGAGAAGAAGCGCGTCATCTTAGCCCGCGCGCTCATGTCCAACCCGGAGCTTCTCATCCTGGATGAGCCCTCCGCCGGCATGGACTTGGGCGGCCGCGAGGACCTCGTGGGTTACCTGGGTGATTTGGCCTTGGACCCGGATGCCCCTGCCATCGTCATGATTACGCACCACGTTGAGGAAATCCCTTACGGGTTTACGCATGCGATGATCCTGGATGAGGGTAGAGTCGTGGCCAAAGGGCTCATCAATACGGTGCTTACATCGAAGAACCTCTCCACGGCCTTCCACCAGCCCATCCAGGTGGACCGAATCGGGGAGAGGTACTTCGCCCGCCGTATTCGATAGTCCCCCAAGCCCTAGATAGCAGCCCTTGATAGCGCTTGCGCGATATCAATGACACGGAAAGTTGCATGAGCCAGCCCGATCACGACGCCCTGGATGCCATCGATAGTGGCGATACCACCGGCTTCAACGGCGCACGCTTGGCCGCAACCGTCCTCCTGCTGCGCGATAGCCCCGACGGCATCCAAGTGTGGATCCAAGAACGCGTCCACACCATGCGCAACTACCCCGGGCACGTGGTCTTTCCCGGCGGGGGAGTAGACCCCCGCGATTTCCCGCCCCGCTCCTGGGATTCCGGCGAGCTGTGGGCTGGGCGCTCCGTGGTCTCCATGGCGCGGCGCATGGGCGTAACGAAGTACAAGGCCCATGCCCTCGTCTTCGCCGCCGCACGCGAGCTCTTCGAAGAATCCGGCACGCTGCTGGCCATCCGGGACGACGGCATCGTCTCCGACGCCTCCCGCTATCACCGCGAACGCGAACTGCTGGAGACTCACGCCATCTCGTTTACAGAGTTCCTCTCCCACAACGGAATGCGCGTCGATGCCGACATGCTCCTGCCGTGGTCACGCTGGGCCGGGGAAGTCAAGAAACAGTGGTTCGACACCTTCTTCTTTATTGGCGTGCTGCCAGAAGGCCAAGAACCCGATGGCGATACCGGTGAGGCCGACGATGCCGGATGGTTCGACCCACAGCTCGTCCTCGACGGCTGGCGCGCCGGGCTCGTTCGCCTTGCTATCCCCACCTGGGCGCAGCTCAAACGCCTAGCTTCCTACCGAAGCGTGCAGGAGGTCATGGATGACGCCTCTTTCTCCGACCTGCGCCCCATCATCGGTGACCCCGAAGATGATGAACGCTACCGCGAATTCTTCACCACCTTTCCCGTCAACCGTATCTAGACTGGCTTTGAGAACAATCCTTAAGAACGCACCATGAGCTACACCCTGGACGAAGTTTCCTTCCTTAGTGAGAACGCATCCGTCATCGACGCCGCCGCAACGAACCTGGAGGGGACGAAGAAGGGGCATCTGAGGGACGTCGCCAAGCTCCAGGCCCAGTTTGGGGACTATGGGCGCGCCGTGGCCGAACTGCTGAAAGCCCGGCGTTCCGGCAAGCTGCCACAGGATTGGCTCATGGACCACGATTCCGCACAACAGGCCACGGCGCCGGCAGTCGCTGAGTACCGCGCGCAGTTCCTTAAAGCACGCGGCGTCGACCTCGTTCACGACCTCACCTGCTCCATCGGCACAGAGGGGCAGGCCTATGCGCCCGGCACATATGTGGGCAGCGACCTCGACGCCTCCCGCGTGGCCATGGCGCAACACAACATTGAGCACCCGGTCTTCCGTGCCGATGCGCTTACCACCACAACCACCGCCCGGGTCTGCATCGCCGACCCCGCCCGCCGCCAAGGTGGAAAACGCATCACCCGCCTCGACCAACTCCTGCCGCCACCGCAGGACCTGCTCGATAGCCACGGTGAACTCGCTATCAAATGCGCGCCGGGCATCGACCATTCGGAGTGGGAAGGTCTAGCCTGCGTGGCCAGCCTCGACGGCGGGGTCAAAGAGACCTGCCTATATACGCAGGGACTTGGAACAGGGAAGAGAGCGGTCATCCTCAACGCAACGCCCGAAGGACTACACACAGACATCATCGAGGATGACCTCGACGAAGACGAGCTACCCGAGGCCGGGCCCATCGGGCGCTTCCTCATCGACCCCGACGGCGCCATCGTGCGCGCCGGGCTGGTGCGCTACTACGCCGCGCGGGAAGGGCTGCACCAGCTGGACCCGCGCATTGCCTACCTCACCGGCGAGCGCCTGCCGGAGGGCACCTCGGGATTTGAATTCATCGAGATGGTGCCCATGAGGAAGCTCAAGGCGGCCATGGCCGCACACGATGTGGGCTCCCTGGAGATCTTGGTACGCGGGCAAGATGTGGACCCGGACCAGCTGCGCAAGAAGCTCAAGCTCAAGGGCTCGACGGCCAAGACGCTCGTGGTCACCCGCATTGGGGCCAAGGGAGTCGCGGTGCTGTGCGGACCGCGAGTAGTATCGACCGAAGGTAATTACGCACCCTAATAGTTTCAAAATTTACGGAAGGGGAAGTGCCCACATGCCAGTCATTGTGGCTCTGGTTAAGCACGTACCGGATACGTGGTCAACGAAGACCCTCGAGGCGGACCACACCTTGGACCGCACCTCGGTGGATAACGTCATCGATGAGGTTAACGAGTACTCCGTCGAACAGGCACTGCGCCTGCGTGACGACAACGCCGATGCCGGCTATGAGGTTGTAGCCCTCACCATGGGCCCGGCCGCTGCCGATGAAGCCCTGCGCAAGGCCCTGGCCATGGGCGCGGACCACGCCGTGCACGTGGTCGACGATGCCCTCGCCGGCGCCGACGCCCTGGCTACTGCCTGGGTTCTCAACGCCGCCATCAACCAGGTGGCAGAAAAGTTCGGCGAGGTCCAGGTCATCACCTTGGGCAACAACTCCTCCGACGCCTCCACTGGCCTTGTTGCTGGCCTCCTGGCCGAGTACCGCCAGCTGCCCGCGCTCACCGAGCTCAAGGCAGCCTCCCTCGCGGGTGCCACCGCCACCGGCACTCGCGAGGATGCCCACGGCCACTGGGAGCTTGAGGCCAATCTCCCAGCCCTCCTGTCCTTTACCGACAAGGCCGATAAGCCGCGTTTCCCCAACTTCAAGGGTCTGATGGCCGCCAAGAAGGCCGAGGTCACCACCCTCGCCGTGGCCGACCTCGGCATTGATGGCGTGCCGTCCACCACCACGGTCACCGCCTCTGCGCAGCGCCCGGCCCGTACCGCCGGTGAGGTCATCACCGATCCGGATGCGACCGTGGCAGCTGCCAAGGTCGCGGACTTCCTGGCCGCCAAGAATCTCATCGAGGGTTAAAGGAGAAAAGATATGTCTCACGTTTATGTCCTAGTTGAGCACGAAGCAGACCAGCTGAGCCCCGTGACCGGCGAGCTCATCACCGCTGCGCGCGCACTCGGTACCGTCTCCGCCGTCGTGGTGGCCAAGGATGCCGCTACTGCCGCTTCCTTCGACGCCGAATTGGGCAACTTGGGCGCCGCCCAGGTGGTCCAGGCCACCGCCGCGGATTATGAGCAGCGCATCGTCACTCCGGAGGTCGACGCCCTCCACGCCTTGGCCGCCAATAACCCGGCGCCCATCGTGCTGGCCGCCACCCCGACCAACAACGAGATCGCCGGCCGCCTCGCTGCGCGCCTGGGCTCGGGTGCTCTGGTCAACGTCGACGGCATCAATGCCGACGGCAGCGCACACCACACCATCTTCGGCGGCTCCTACGAGACCTCCTCCACGGCTACCGGCTCTGTGGTCTACACCCTGCGCCCGGGAACCGTCACCGCGGAACCGCAGCCGGTCACCGCAGCTCCTGCTCCTTTTGAGCTGCCGGCTGCCACGGCGAAGGACGTCACCGTCACCTCCTTCACTCCGGCTGAGAAGACTGCCCGTCCGGAGTTGACCTCGGCCAAGGTCGTTGTGGCCGGTGGCCGCGGCGTGGGCGACAAGTTCGCCGACGTGGTGGAGCCGCTTGCCGACGCCCTCGGTGCCGCCGTCGGTGCTACCCGCGACGCCGTGGACGAAGGTTTCTACGACCCTGCTTTCCAGATTGGTCAGACCGGCGTGACCGTGTCCCCGAAGCTCTACATCGGCCTGGGTATTTCCGGTGCTATCCAGCACACCTCTGGCATGCAGACTTCGGAGACCATCGTTGTGGTCAACCAGGACCAGGACGAGCCCTTCTTCCAGATCGCTGACCTGGGCGTGGTGGGTGACCTCCACGAGATCGCCCCAGCCCTGGCCGCGGAGCTGGCCAAGCGCAAGGAGGCCGGCAACTAATGCCGCTCTACCTCGATTACGCAGCCACCCAGCCCATGCGCCAGTGCGCCATTGACGCATGGACGCAGGCAGCCGGTTCCCTCAACCCGGGCGCGTCCTATGCCTCAGGCCGCAAGGCGCGCTCCGTGCTTGACGACGCCCGCGAGACCGTCGCCGAGCTGCTCGGCTGCGAACCCATCGAGGTCATCTTCACCTCCTCCGGCACGGAGGCGGACAACATCGCCATTCAAGGCCTTTTTCGTGCGGCGTCGGATACGACGCCGCGCATCGTTTCGACCCCCATCGAGCACCCCGCCGTCCTGGAGACCGTGGAAAAGCTGCACACTGAGCACGGCGCCACTGTGGACCTGCTTCCGGTTGATTCCACCGGCCACGTCAGTGACCTCACAGCCCTGGATACCCCTGCCGCGCTGGCCACGTGCATGTGGGCCAACAATGAGACCGGCGCTATCCAGCCGGTCGCCGACATCACCGAACGCGCCGCCGCACACAACACCCCGGTGCACATTGATGCCGTGCAGGTAACCGGTAAGCTGCCCATCAACTTCCACGAGCTGGGCGCCACCACACTCGCAGCCAGCGCCCACAAGTTCGGCGGTCCCCGCGGCATTGGCCTGCTGCTCGCTCGCCGCACGCCAGCACCACTGCCACTAGCCTTCGGCGGTGGCCAGGAGCGCGGCATCCGCCCCGGCACCGTGGACGTGGCCAGCGCGAGCGCTCTCGCTGCGGCCCTGCGCGAGTCTGTCGCTGAGATGGAGCAGGAGACCACTCGCCTGAGCACCCTGCGTGACAAGCTCAAGGCCGGCATCGAGGACAGCATTGACAACGTCATCATCAACTCCGCTGAGCCCGCCTTGGCCTCCCACCTGCATGTATCCTTCCCGGGCACGGATGGTGACAGCCTCATCATGCTTCTCGACGCCGCCGGCATCGAAGCCTCCGCCGGTTCCGCCTGCCATGCCGGTGTCAACCGCATGTCCCACGTGCTCGAAGCCATGGGCATCGACGAAGAACACGGCCGCGGCAGCCTGCGTTTCACGCTGGGCCGCCTCACCACCGACGAGGACATCGACGCCGTGCTGGCCGAGCTTCCGGAGATCATCCGCCGCGCCCGTTCGGTCTAGCTCTCCGGTGCAGGAAGTCCTCCCGACCAAAATCACAGGCAATCAGGCATATTCACAGATAGTCTCCAGCTCTTTCGGCACGGCAGGGGTCTATGTTTAATTCGTGAATAGCTTCATCCAGTCCGTGCTGGGCCTGCCGCTGACGGACTCTGTGAACGGCGGGATCTACATTGCCATTCTGGTTATCAGCGCGTTGCTCATCGCATGGCGCCTGCGCAAACGCGATTTCGTGTCCTTCCTTCTCGCCGCAGTCATTGCCGTCGTGGCCTACTTCGCTCTTAAGCATTGGGAAGTCCCGTTCTACCTTTTCGTGGCCGGGCTCGTACCCATCGCGGCACTCATCTCCCTCATTCACCATTCCGGCCGCCGCATGCTCATGACCGTCATTGCGGCATTCTCTACCTTGGCCGTAGCTGGTTTGGTGAATATGGAGTACCAGTCCTACCCGGACATTGGCTCGCTTAACCCCACCCCGGTGGCCCAAGAAATGGACTATGCCCAATTCAAGGGTTTGAAGTCCTCGGATTCCGCTGCCATTGTGCACCTTGATCTACCCGGCACTACCTCAGGTTTCACCGCCCGCCAGGCCACGGCCTATATCCCGCCGGCCTATTGGTCTTCCCCTGAGCGGAGCCTTCCTGTACTCGTCCTGCTCCACGGCAACCCAGGTGGACCCGAGCAATGGTTCGGTTCCGGTGAGGCCGCGGAGACCGCCGATGCGTTTCAGCGCGTCAATGGGGGAGTTAGCCCCATCGTCGTGGCGGTCGACGCCACGGGTAGTGAAACCGCTAATCCCATCTGCGCCGATTCCTCCGTGGCCAAGGTCATGACGTACCTGACCACCGATGTACCGACAGGAATCAAGAGCGCCTTCCGCGTCGATGAGAACCAACAGCACTGGACTGTCGCTGGCCTCTCTTATGGCGGAACCTGCTCGTTGCAGATTCTCACCAATCACCCAGATGCCTTCGGCAATGCCGTCGACATCTCCGGCCAAGCAGAGCCGACCATTGGCAAACACGCCGACACTGTGGCCAAATTCTATGGTGGTGATGAAGCCGCCTACCAAGCCGCTAATCCCGCACACTTGCTGGCAACGAAGAAGTACCCCGACCTTCAAGTTATCTTCATCGCCGGTAACCGGGACACTGCTGCGGTGAAAGCACTCAGCCAACTGAGCGACGCCGCACGAGGCGCCGGCATGCGCACCTTCTACACCACCCGTCCCGGCGGCCATTCTTTTGACGTGTGGCGCCCAGCTCTGCGCGAAACCTTCGCCTGGATCGCCCGCCAAGGTGGTATGAAAGATGTGAACGATCCTTTTGATGGAGTCCAAGATGCAGATCTTCAGCACTAGCAATCTCCGCAAATTCTTATGGCGCACCCCGGTGACCTGGGTGCTGATCGTCCTGATGTGGGCACTAGCCATCGTGACGTACCTAGCACCTCAACTGGACGGTATTACTCAGACTATCGGGCTGACCGGCCGAACCTTTGGCACAGTCGTTGCGCTCACCCTCATGGCCTTGGCCTTCGTGCTGTCTTCGGAATACCGGCTGGGTTCCCTGCGCACACTCGCCGTTGGTATCGTCACGCAGCTAATCTCCGTTCCCTTGGCCTACGTGGCCGCCCACGGCATCGAAGAGCTTGGGCTAAACCGTTGGGGCGATGATCTTCTGAGCTCCACTGACTTATCACCCATCGGTTTTATAGTGGGTACTGCCGGCTTCGCTTCTGCTTGGATGCCTCGCCTATGGCAGCGCCGCGTGCGTGTGAGCATTCTTGCCTTGACTCTCACCATGGCCCTGTATGGCGGTACGTTGAGCGACGTCCTCGGCGTCACCGCCTCAGTGCTTTCCATCGCGGCGGGCATTGCGTGGAGTGTCTTTGCGCCTCGCACAAATGCGCAGCGCCCCACTGCCTTCCACCGCGCCTCGGTACCTGAACGCCGCGTGCTCACCGCGCTCATCTTGGGCGTGGTAGCCATTGGCCCAGCCTTCGCGGCCCTTGACCCGCTGGCCGAAGGGCCCTTCAGCCCAGTCACCCGGCTGATGTGGTCCTTCAACTCCGCTGCCTACCACGCCACTGAACTCTGCCAGGCTGGCCCCGCAAGCCAGGGGTGCTTAGCCGCCCTCGACGTTGCCCGCGTCCAAGGCGTTGGCCCGGCCATCGCCAGTTTTATGCCGCTCATCATCCAACTGGTGCTGTGCTTTGGCCTCATCCGTGGTCGCCGCCTGGCCTGGTGGCTTTCCGCCCTTACTCAGCTACTCGTCATCGCTGTTCTTCTAGCACAGCTGTGGGATCTGAGCCAAGAAGGCCTTGTGCTCTACGGCGTAAATCTCGCCGCTGTGGTCTTGCCTTGGGCCACCTGCCTCGTCGTGCTCATCTGGAACCGCCGCGTGTTCCACCTCCACGAAAGTGCGCGCGCGCTGGGTCAGGCCGCAGGAAAGATCGCAGCTGCCCTTGTCATCACGGCCGCTTTCTGGAGTGTTGGCGCACTACTTTTCAAGGACGGCTTCGTCGAGACAGCCACTGCCGGATCGATACTGGCCGAACTCCCGCTGCGTTATGTCCCACCAGTCGTGGCTACGCTTCTTCCGCTCAAGCTCGCGCCGACCACTTGGCTGACGTGGGCCCTCTACGAGTGGGTAGGCACCCTGTTCTGGATGTACACCTCTTGGGTGGTCTACCGCATGTTTGCTACTCCTGCGAACCCCGAGGCCGCGGAGGCCCGCGAACGCGCCCGCGCCATCCTAGAGCAGGGCAGTGGTGACCATCTCTCCTCCATGACCTTGTGGAAGGGCAACCGCTACTTCTTCAACGACAACAACTACGTGGCCTACCGCGTCTACAACGGCATTGCACTCAGCCTCGGCGAACCCGTGGGCAGTGATCCGCAAGCCACCGCATCCGCCTTCGAGGACTTCGCGCGCGAACAAGGCTGGCGCCCGGCCTGGTACTCGGTTAGGGAAAGCTTTACCCGCCCCGGCTTTCGCCGCCTCGAAGTAGCTGAGGAAGCCGTCCTGGACACCTCTAACACCGAGTTCAAGGGAAAGAAATTCCAGAACATTCGCACCGCTCGCAACAAGGCCGGCAAAGAGGGTGTGACCACGCTGTGGACGGAGTGGAAGGACCTCGATCTTGCCACCCGCAACAAAATTGCGGAGCTCTCCGAGGAATGGGTCTCCGACAAGGCTCTCCCAGAGATGGGCTTTACTTTGGGCGGTGTCACCGAGCTGCGGGAGGAAGGCACCAAGCTATTGCTCGCACTGGGGGAGGACGGCACGTTGCACGGCGTGACCTCTTGGCTGCCTGTCCGTGAGAACGGAAGCGTGGTGGGCTATACCCTCGACGTTATGCGCCGCGCTGACCACGGTTTCAAGGGGACTATTGAGCTGCTCATCTCCGAGGCCATGATCATTGCCGCCGGCGAAGGCTGCGCCTGGATTTCACTTTCTGGTGCGCCCCTGTCAGGCACACCGGAGGAACCCGGGCTTCTCGACGCCCTCCTCACCCGCCTCGGCGAAGAAATGGAGCCCCTCTACGGCTTCCGCAGCTTGGCCGCCTCCAAGCGCAAGTTCCAGCCTGAAGAGCACAAGTGGTACTTGGCCTACAACGATGAGTTGGCACTTCCCGCCATTGGCCTTGCCGTCGTCCACGCCTACGTGCCGGACATGCGCGCAGCCGACGCCGCCCGAGCTGTGAAGACGTGGTTGGCGGAGCGCAAGCAAGCCAAAACTGGGCACAGTGCAACGGAACACAGCAAAGCAGATCCGCGCTAAGACCAGTGTGTTAACAGAATCTCGTGCATACAGTCAGGCACAATGATGTCATGTCGAAGTTCTCTGAGGTCCTAGAACAGCTGCGTGAAAACCAACCAAAGGCAAAGTACGGCATTGCCTTTGAGAAGCTGATGGTCAACTATTTCAAGACTGACCCGACTTTGAAGAACCAATTCGATGAGGTTTGCCGCTGGACGGATTGGCGCTACAACGGCGGCAAGGCAGATACCGGCATTGACCTGGTGGCCCGCCGCGTCGATGACGGCACGTGGACCGCCATCCAGTGCAAGTTCTATGACTCCAAGGCGCGCATCCAGAAATCCCACCTGGATTCCTTCTTCGAAGCCTCCGGTCATTCCTTCGAAACGGAAGAAGGCCGCCAGCACTTCGGCAGCCGCCTGATTATCTCCACCACGGACCATTGGTCCTCCCATGCGGAGGATGCCCTGGCCAACCAGATTATTCCGACCAGCCGCATTGGCATCTCCGCCATCGCGGAATCACCCATCAACTGGGATGTGGCCTTCCCCGGCTCGGAAGTGCGTGATAAGACCATCCAGATTAACCTCTCCCAGCGCGAGACCTTTGAACCCCGCCCACACCAGCAGGCAGCCATCGACAAAGCTATCGAAGGCTTCAAGACCCATGACCGCGGCAAGCTCATCATGGCTTGCGGCACCGGTAAAACCTTCACCGCCCTGCGCCTAGCGGAGCGCGTTGCTGAGGACAACGGCGGCAAGGCCCGCATTCTCTTCCTCGTGCCCTCGATCTCCTTGCTGTCCCAAACCCTGAAGGAGTGGACCGCCCAGGGCCGCCTGGACATGCGTGCTTTCGCAGTCTGCTCCGATAGCAAGGTTTCCAAGAAGGCCGAAGACATCGCCGTCTATGACCTTGAGGTGCCAGTCTCCACCGGAGGCAAGGACATCACCACGCGTTTTGAATCCGGTAAGCGCGCCAAGGGCCTCAACATCGTCTTCTCCACTTACCAGTCCATCCAGGCTGTGCACGATGCCCAACAGGTGGGCCTCGATGATTTCGACCTCGTCATCTGCGATGAAGCCCACCGCACCACCGGCATCACCTTGGCTAATGAGGACGCCAGCAACTTCGTCCGCGTCCACGATGCCGACTACATAAGGGCCTCCAAGCGCCTCTACATGACGGCTACCCCGCGCCTTTATGACGAAGCCGTTAAGGGCAAGGCCGAAGAGCACTCCGCGGAGCTGGCCTCTATGGATGATGAAGCCATTTACGGCCCGGAGTTCTACCGCCTTGGCTTCGGCGAGGCCGTGGACAAGGGCCTGCTCACGGACTACAAGGTGCTCGTTATGACCGTGGATGAATCCGTCGCCGCCCAAGCCATGGCCCACAGTGAGAACAACCAGGTGAACCTTTCACTAGCATCCGCCATGATCGGCGCTTGGAACGGCCTGGCCAAGCGCTCCGGCGAACTGCAAGGCAAGAAGGGCGGTTTTGAGGAAGACGCCCAGCCCATGCAGCGCGCCGTGGCCTTTGCCAAGGACATCAAGACCTCCCAACTCATTGCGGAGACCTATCCCTCGCTCATCGGCACCCACCAGGAACTGCTCAAAGAAAAAGCAGTGCTTAACGACGTCTCCCTGACCAACGTCGACCTCAACGTCGCCGCCCAGCACGTCGACGGCGGCATGAACGCCATGGAGCGTGGCACAAGGCTGTCCTGGCTGGAATCCCCAGCAGGGGAGCACGAGTCCCGCATGCTCACCAACGCGCGCTGCTTGTCCGAAGGCGTTGACGTTCCTGCGCTAGACTCCGTCATCTTCTTTAACCCCCGCAACTCCATGGTGGATGTGGTCCAGTCCGTCGGCCGCGTCATGCGCAAGTCCGAGGGCAAGGACTACGGCTACATCATCCTGCCCGTCGCCGTAGCCAGCAATGTCTCCCCGGCAGAAGCACTCAATGACAACCAACGCTTCAAGGTGGTCTGGCAGATCCTCAACGCGCTGCGCGCCCACGATGATCGCTTCAACGCGAAGATTAACTCTATCGCTCTCAACGGCACGACTGGACAGGAAGACCTGCCCATCGACGTCGTTCATGTCCCAGGGGACGACGAGAAAAGCGATGCTGAGAAGCTCAAAGAGGCCGAGCAGGCTAAGTCGACAGAGCCGCTGGCGGATAACTCAACCGTGACCCAGCAGATTGCCTTGTTCTCACTGGAGCAGTGGCAAGAAGCCATCTACACCAAGCTGGTGGACAAAGTCGGTACCCGCACCTACTGGGAAGACTGGGCCGACGACGTCGCCACCATCGCGGAGAACCAAATCACCCGCATCAAGGCGCTACTCGACGGCGCCGATGGAACCCTGCGCACCGAATTCGACAGCTTCGTCGAAGGCCTGCGCAATAACCTCAACGATGGCATCAGCGACGAAGACGCCATCTCGATGCTCTCGCAGCACCTCATTACTGCGCCGGTCTTCAACGCGCTCTTTGAGAACCATGACTTCATCACCCACAACCCCGTGGCCCAGGTCATGGAGAAGATGGTCAAGGCATTGTCCAAGGCAAACCTCGATACCGAAACCGAGTCCCTGGAGAAGTTCTACGAGTCCGTCCGCGTCCGCGCCTCTGAGGTGAACTCTGCTTCCGGCAAGCAGCAGGTCATCAAAGAGCTCTACGAGCGCTTCTTTCGCAAGGCCTTCAAGAAGCAATCCGAGGCCCTCGGCATCGTCTACACCCCAGTCGAAATCGTCGACTTCATCCTGCGCGCTGCCGATGACGTATCCAAGAAGCACTTCGGCAAGGGATTAACCGATGACGGCGTGTGCATCCTCGACCCCTTCGCCGGCACCTCCACCTTCACGGTTCGCCTCCTACAGTCCGGCCTCATCAAACCGGAAGACCTCGCCCGCAAGTACGCCAACGAACTCTTCGCCACCGAGATCATGCTGCTTGCGTACTACGTCTCCGCCGTCAACATCGAGACCACCTACAACGCCCTGAGCGAAGAAGCAGCGCTGCGCAATGGCGAACCCGCACCCGAGTACGTCCCATTTACCAACATCGCGCTAGCCGATACCTTCCAAATCCACGAGGAAGGCGACATCCCGGACCTCAACATCTTCAGTGAGAACAACGAGACCATCGAGCGCCAGAAGAAGGCTCCCATCAACGTGGTGATTGGTAACCCGCCGTACTCAGTTGGTCAAAAGTCTGCGAATGACCTCAATGCGAATCAGAAGTATCCAAGCCTAGATGCGCGGATCTCGGAAACGTATGCTGCTAGGTCCACCGCGACCAATAAGAACTCACTTTATGATTCCTACCTTCGTGCCTTCCGTTGGGCAACTGACAGGATTGGAGATCAGGGTGTAGTTGTCTTTGTCACCAACAATGGTTGGATTGATGGAAACACAGGTGACGGTATTCGTTTGTCCATGGCAGAGGATTTCACTGATCTCTACATATTCAATCTAAGGGGTAATTCTCTCACTGCTGGAGATGTCGCGAAGCGGGAAGGGGGAAATGTATTTGACATTCGGGTAGGCATTTCTATTGCTATCGGCGTGAAGAAAGCGAACAAGAAGTCTTTTGAATTGCACTATGCAGCTTCACCTGACTATGCCTCCAAGGCGCAGAAGATTGAAGATGTGGTTAATGCAACTATCAGTAATTTGAATTGGCAGTCAATTGTTCCCAACAAAGACGGTGACTGGCTGAATCAGCGCTCGGAAGAATTCGTAACTTGGCCAGTACTGGGTGAAAAGGGTGGCGCGTCGACTAAAATTTTTGAAGTCCATTCTCGTGGCCTATCAACCGCTCGAGACGCGTGGACTTACTCGTACACAGGTGGTCGACTGCTCTCTAGCCTCGGAATTCTGGCCGGTACCTATGCTGAAGCAACTGCGGCGCTACAAAATTGGCTCACTGAACAAGGAATCCTAAAGCCCCGGGAAAGGGACGTGACTGCATTCCTACAGGCCCACCCGCATTTCGCAGACACTACTATAATCTCCTGGAACCGGACGCTGAAGAACCTTGCAGCTAAGGACACGGAGATTCCGGTACGCCGTAATCGGGTATATCGTTCGCTATATCGCCCTTTTATGAAGCAGCGGGTCTACTTTGAGCAGTCACTTAACGATATGACGTATCAACTCCCATCAATGTTCCCAACCCCGGAACATCGGAATATAGGAATCATTGGAACAGCTGCTGCAGATAGGGCAAAGTTTGCAGTGCTGTCATCTGAATATTTGATTGATCTGAACTTCTGGGGTGTTCCGGGCCAATACTTCCCCCGCTTCACCTGGGCCGCCGTCGAAGCTGACGATGGTGGGCTGTTTGGTGAGGGAGGCGTCGCCAAGCAAGGCGAAGCCAGCATCTACGGTGACGTTGGGGAAGTCGTCGATGGCTATGTGCGCGTGGACAACATCACTGATGAGATTAAGGCTCTCTACCGTGATGCGCTGGGTGCGGACATCACGGGTGATGACATCTTCCACTTTATCTACGGCAAGCTGCATGACCCCGGCTACCGCACGAAGTACGCGGCTGACCTAAAGAAGATGTTGCCGCATATTGAGACGCCAACGTCGCGCGCGGAGTTCGACAAGTTTGCTGCTGCGGGCAAGGAACTGATGCATCTGCACGTGAATTATGAATCCGTCGAACCGTGGCCGCTGGATATTCAGGTCAAGGGCGATGAGGCAGACCGTGAGACGTGGCGCGTGCTCAAAATGAAGTGGGCCAAGCGTAAGGACCCGGAGACGGGCAAGAACGTCAATGACGTGACCAAGCTGATTTACAACAAGCGCGTGACTATCGCTGGCATTCCGGCCGAGGCGGATGAGTACATGCTGGGTTCGCGCTCAGCTGTCGCCTGGCTGATTGACCGCTACCAGGTCAAGAAAGATAAGGCCTCCGGCATTGTTAATGACCCGAATGATTGGGCCGATGAGGTGGGCAACCCGCGCTACATCGTGGATCTGATTGGGAAAGTGGTGCGCGTGGCCATGGAGACTGTGCGGATTGTGGATGGGCTAGAGCCGGAGTACTAATTAAATGGGGTTTTCATGAAGATGAGCGGTGACGTTGAGGTTGAAAAGACAATCGAGCTTCCGCCCACGGAGTCCATTCAACACTCACTAGGGGCCAACCATGATTTGTGCTCGGGCATAGATGAACTTGTCGATAATGCGATCGATGCGAAAGCATCTAGCGTCTGCATTGTCTTTCATGTCGATGGCTATCGTTTAACCCGAGTAGCTATTCATGATGACGGAGCCGGTATGAGCGCTCAGAAGATGGAGCGTGTACTTCGACTTGGTGGGCACGAAGCCGGATCGGCTGGCACTATCGGTATTTATGGTATGGGGATGAAAGAAGGCTCATATGCTAATGCCGATACTGTGACTGTTGTATCACGTTCCAAGGGCCAGTTTCCTGCTGGAATTCGAATGCATAAGGGGAGCTTCACAGCAGAAGTTTTTAGGGAAAGAGCTCTTACCAGTCTTTGGAACCTACGTGACCGTCTTGTGGATCTTAAGCGTGGTACTACTGTGCTCTGGGATGACTTGGTCGGCGTCTACGAAGGAACCAATGAGGAAGAGGGATTGTCTTTTCTTTCTGTGACGATTGAAAGACTTCGAAAACATCTGGGGATTCGCTATCACCGATTCCTCGAGGAGGAACGCGTGAAGATTCGTATCTTCACGCTTTATGACTCAGGGGAGCCGTTCGCAAATCCTCGGATTGACCCAATCAATCCTTGCGGGTATCGCAAGTCTGGTGATCCTCGATATCCCGTTTCGCTTACGGTTGGAGGTGAGTGTGGCGCGCTCGGCGTTACTGCTCATATATGGGGCAATCGTTCGAAGACTGATGCGTTTGATCTCGAAGAAAAAGATACTCTAGGGCATCAGGGATTGTTCGTATATGTAGCTGATCGGCTCATCACTAGTGGTGGGTGGTTTGGTCTATTTGAGAAGCGAAAAGACTACAAGCTTTTGCGCATTGTCATCGACGACCCAAGAGTGATTGATGAATATATAACCATCAGTCCGCAAAAGGGATCAATTCGGCTGAGTGAAGGGTTCCATAGATTTGTTGCAAGCCTGCAGGTCTGTGAAGTACCGGGTAAGTCCTTCGAAGATGTGTGTTCGGATGCGCGAGAAGTGCTTCGGAATTCCAACAAAAAGTCAGGTAAGGCGGATCCGCTTGCTGAAGGAGGACAGGGGCTTGCTCCAGCCATTAAGCAAGCAATCGAGGATGAGGCAATACTAAAGCCCCGAAACCCAATAAACGTTCTTTGGGGAAAAGTGCCCGAAGGCTCCTTTGTCGAGGTTGACTCGAGTGCAAATACGATTCGAATAAACCGAAGGTATCGAAAGCTTTTTAACGCGGGTAAAGGGTCTTTAAATGATGCGCCTTTGTTAAAAACCCTACTCTTTCTTCTTTTTAATGACATTGCAACGTCGAAGAAAACAAGCAAGGCGAAGTCGAACACAGAGCTTTGGTCAAAGCTGTTGTTGGCGGCTGCCGACGAGGAGCTTAAACAAAACGAGCAAAGAGAAGAGAAGTCTTGAACTCTTTCGTGAGATAGATGACACTCGAGGCCTTCGAACAATTGTGTGCAAAACTCAAGATGATTGTCCGGCGTTTCGCGTATCGTCAAGCATTGAGCCACTTAAATGGCAGCTCAAGGCAAGTCTTCCCCAACGCGATAGGAGCAGATAGTGGACAACAACTCGACTGGCCAGACCAAATCCGGATTTGCGACTCTTAAAAGGGCAATGGCCAATGTGCTGAACCCTTCAAATCTCACTCTATTGGCAACTGTCGAGCAACGCCTCGAGCTTATGGAGGGGTTGCCAACTACTTCCGAGGCGCTCCGAGAGTTTGTTGAGCATGCGTCTGAGGATGAAATTCAACCCTTGATGACGTTTATCCTGGCCGCGATTGACGCAGAGACTGATGTGTTGAAGCCGGAGACTGATTCTGAGCCGAAGTCGGATGACCGCCGTGATTGGGTCTTTGCTCAACTTGGTTTGTCTTTTGTCGCCGAAGAGTTGTCTGAGCGTTTGCCAGATCCGGAACCGGCCGTCATTATCGAAGATAAGTTCACTGAGTGGTACACGGCTGCGCGCCGGCAGGAAGTTACAAACTACTGGGACGATTATGTCCGGGTATTGAGTCGGAACGGCTGGGATGCAGAA
The DNA here is from genome assembly GCF_030232655.1 of Corynebacterium sp. MSK218. Classification (NCBI taxonomy): domain Bacteria; kingdom Bacillati; phylum Actinomycetota; class Actinomycetes; order Mycobacteriales; family Corynebacteriaceae; genus Corynebacterium; species Corynebacterium sp. MSK218. Next base: position 26,301 of record NZ_JASPGN010000017.1, on the reverse strand, counting down.
TCTATTGGAACGGTAGGTGCACAAGCCACCGAAGTTATTCGTCGAATCGATGACCCAAAGAAGCCCTATTCGTTCTCATCTCGAGGACTCGTGGTTGGCTACGTCCAAAGTGGAAAAACCGCAAACTTTACTGCTGTGGCCGCTAAGGCCATTGATGCCGGCTACCGGTTTATCGTGATTCTTGCTGGCACGATGGATAATCTCCGCGAACAGACACAGCGGCGATTGGATAAAGAACTGTGCGGTCGAGAAGCTGTTTTGAGTGGCCTTGATGAGGCTGATCTCACTGCAAAAGAGCGGAAGGATGAGACCTACTTCAATGGGGACGAGGAGTGGGAGCGCGAATGGCAAGACAAGGGCGGAGCTTTTGTAGCCCACGGTCCGTCTTATGGAAAGACTGGTTTTCCACGGGTTAAGCGAGTGACCACGTCGGTTCGTGACTACCGGCGTACGGGAACTAGTGCAATTGAGATTGAGCGTCCTGACAAGTCGAAACCGGTGCATCACCCGGACAATTTGGACAACATGCCGTGTCTCGTGGCAGTTGTCAAAAAGAATGCTTCGGTACTCAGGAATCTGAATTCTGATTTGCGTCGTGCTGCTCGTCTCAATGATGACCTTAAGCATCTTCCAATGCTTGTTATCGACGACGAATCGGACCAGGCATCCATCAATACAAAAAATCAAAAACTGAATAGGCGGGAAGAGCGAGAGCGTACAGCGGTAAATGAGCAGATTACTGACCTACTTAGTATTTGTCCCCGTGCTCAGTACGTGGGGTACACTGCTACGCCATTCGCTAACGTGTTTATTGACCCCTCTGATCCAGAGGATCTCTACCCGCGACACTATGTGTTGATGCTCAACGAACCCCCAGCGTACCGCGGTGCTAAGTGGTTTCACGACCGGATGGATTTTGCAGATTCGCCGGAAGAGGCTACACGCCTAAATTCACAGAGCAAGGCCTTTATTCGAGACTTGGCTGACTCGAAGTCTTTCGCTGAGGAAGAGGCGTTTGAAGAAACTCGTGTGGAAGAGCTTGGCAAAGCTCTCGACATGTTTGTTCTTACTGGCGCGATCAAGAAGTTTCGCGAGGCTAATCATCCAGGTCTGTCGTTTAAGCACCATACCATGCTTGTTCATGAAGGAGTGGGTACGGATATTCACCGTGACGGCAAAGAGATTTTAGAAAAGCTATGGGAGAGGAGGGCCTACAACCTGGGCCGGCCAAACTCTCGGATGAAGAGGCTTTTCGAAGATGATCTCCTCGATGTTATGGATATTGATCGATACTCTGAGGGTTATGCGGTTCCGCGAACTTATGCTGAACTTTTGCCGTATATCAATGAAGCTTATTCCGAAATGATGAAGGGGGTTCAGCCAGGAAAATGCCCGGTCCTTCAAGTGGATACTCAGGGTAAAGAGAGTCCAAACTTCGAGTCAGGTGGAGTGTGGAAAATTCTCGTAGGCGGAGCTCAGCTTTCTCGTGGTTACACTGTTGAGGGGCTAACCATTTCGTATTTTCGTCGACGTACGGGAAGTGCCGATACATTAATGCAAACTGGCCGTTGGTTTGGGTTTCGAAAAGGGTATCAAGATTTGGTCCGCTTGTATGCTCCCGTAGATCTGGTAGAGATGTTTGAGGCGGCAATGCACGATGAAGAAGTATTCCGCGACAATGTAAAGATTTATGCTCAGCAGCCGCTGGATTCTGACAAACGGTTAACACCAAGCCGCATCGCTCCATTGGTAAGACAGTCGCTCCCGGACCTTAAGCCAACCAGCTCGAATAAGATGTTTAATGCTTATATTCGTTCAAGTGCTGCTGCGCCGAATGTCGTCGAGCTCAATTCTATTCCAGATCGGCAGGACCGCGATGCCCTAGCGTACAACTTTGAAAAGGTCGGAATTCCTTTGCTGCAGTCGCTAGGCTCCGAAATTACTCAGATGGCGTATTTCCGATTGGAGGGCATACGCAGTGGAAACATATTTGCACATGCTGGCCGTAAGAACTTCCATGTGGGAACCGTTAGGTCCGACGTATTCGTTGAACTCTTGGATTCTATGAAGTGGTACGAAGGCGCCAAATATAAGGAAAATATCGTTACCCCGCACGTTAGGTATCTCCGTGGGTTGATGGGAGACGGACGTCATTCAAAGGTGGATCGGTCTGATTTTCGAGAGGTTGCTGTCTTGCTGCCAATCTTGTCTCAGAATCCAGAACGGATTCACGTGCCAGGGGTTCCCTTCCCAGTTCCGCTAGTGAAGCGCAGTCGACGTGAAAACCGTCACGATATTACTGGTACTGACCGTAAGAATACTTACATTATGCAGAGTATTGCTTCCGGAGAGTCGGTCCTTAAGCCTCGATTGAATGACTTGTTCGACTATGAACGATTTTTGTTGAGGAAGTTCGAACCAATTGATGGCGATGAACCGTTTGATTTGGATTCCGAGACTGCTACGAAACGTGGCGCGCTCTTGATTACAGCTTTCGATGATCGAAGGCCAGAATTGGTTGCCAAGAGCAGGCAGGAGGGTACTTATGTGGCTCCAAGCTGGAGTAAGGGGGAGGTAGGCCTAGCGCTTGCCTTTAACTCTCCGCATGATGCTGTTCGCGGAAATAATGGCGTCGTTGAGTGGGGAGTGCACCTTCGAGGCGACGGTGATGGCGAAGATGTTGTAATCGAAAACCTTAACGCACAGGGCTAAATTGGTTGACGCACACACACAATTTGCAAGTGTGCGCACGTCCCTTAATCCGTAGCCGAAAAACTTTGGAGGATTGTGGGGCGCCGCCAAGCACTGCCCAATCACTTGCTGTAGTGCACGATGATGGGGACCAGTGCCACAGCTAAGAGTACGAGAGTGATGGTGCCGGTTTTCTTGCGCGCTGGATCATCGGATAGCAGTGCAGCCAAGGCTAGGAAGGCAAACAGCGGTGTTAGGACGAACATCGCCAAGAGCAGACCGATAAGGATGAAAAGGCCTAGGAAGCCGAAGAGGAATGACGCGTCGTCACCAACGAGATCCGCGATGAAGAGTGAACCGTATCCAAGCGCCCAGCCGCAAAGAACGACAATAGTGCCTTTGAGGGCAAGCGTCTCATTGAAGAATCGCGCCAAGCCGCGCCGTTCGGCCGGTGACTGCTCTTCGGGATGATTGGGCCCGGCGGAGTGCTGATCCATGGCGCTGTCCTTTGTCGGCGTCAGTGTCTGGTGTTGCCATTGCCTGATTACGTGGTGGCGAGGTTGAGCTGCAGTGTAGCAGCGGGCGGTGCTGCACGGCGGGGCTCTGGGGAGTGGCGTCAGTGATGTGACAAAAGCGTTTAGTGTTTCGCGTGTTGTTTCAGTGATTGGTGTTAAAGCGGAGGTAGTGTGGCGCGCATGAGCCATGCACTTCGCCTTGTTACCGCCGCCGTTACCGCAGTAGCGGCCGTTGCTTTATCCGTTTCCACTGCTGTTGCCATCCCGTCCTACGCACCTTCCGGTGTGGATGTCTCCGGCAATAACCACATGTCCCTGCGCGGAATCGATTGGGATGCCGTGAAGTCCGATGGCCAGTCCTATGCCTTCGTCAAGGCTACAGAAGGTATCGGGTTTGTAAATTCTCACTTCGTGCGTGACGCCAACGCCGCAGCTGCTGCTGGGCTCAAGGTTGGCGCCTACCACTACGCACGCCCGGCAGGGGATGCCAAGCAGCAGGCGGCCAGCTTCGCCTCCCAGATTGCGCTGGTGCCGACGCAGACCCTTCCGCCGGTGCTCGACATTGAGGTTGATGAGGGCTTGAGCGCTAAGCAGCTGGAGGAGTGGATCGACACCTTCATGACGGAGGTTAGGTCCCTGACAGGCCGCACCCCGATGCTGTATACCTACAAGTACTTCTGGATGGGCCAGATGGGTAACACCACACGTTTCTCCGAGTACCCGCTGTGGTTGGCGGCCTACCAGGACACCGCGCCAGACCCGGTCGGCGGCTGGGGCAAGCTGGCCTTCTGGCAGCGCTCGGGTTCTGGGCGAGTGGCCGGCATTGAGACCGACGTTGACCTGAACCTCTTTAACGGTACTGAGACTCAGCTGCATTCCTTCTCCGGTGGCAATTACATTGACTTCGGTGGCATATTGGATGACCTGGTCATTCCGGGCGTGGACCTTGGTGATGACGCCGGCGTGCTGATTGCCGGAATCCTGGCGCTGGCAGCAGGTGCGGCCGCCGTTCCTGCCGTGGCTGATGCTGCGAAGGATGCGGGCTTGGAAGTGGATCCGACCGGGCTTGTGAAGCAGGCAGAGAAGCTGCTCAACACTGGCGCTATTAGCACCGACGACCTCAAGGACCTGGCACACAACGACGCTACCGTCGGCGACCTGGCAATCTTCTTGGATAACGCGCAGCACCTGCAGGACTTTGATGCCAACAACGTCAGCGAGCAGGACGTAGAGTATGCCAGCCGTGCCGCCCGCAGTGTTGGTCACGCCGCGGGTGTGGACATCCCGGCATTTGATTCCAAGCAGGTGGCGGACCTGCTCAAGAGCCTGGGCTAAGTCTCTTTAGGACTTGAGTGTCCTTAACTCTCCACGCCCTCCGGGGCGTCGTGGCGTGGGCTCGCGCCGGTAAAGAAGCGGCGGGTCCAGGATTCGTCGCGGAAGTGTGCAGGCACCGCACCAGAGAGTAGCGGCTTGGCTAGGGCGGCGGCTTCGGGGGAGCCGTCCGCAGGTAGCTCGGTATCTGAGCCGATGAGAATAATGTTGCCGTAGCGTCGGCCTTTAAGCATGGGGGGGTCGGCGATAACCGCGAGGTGGGCAAAGACCTCCGCCATTCCGGCTAGCTCCGCCTTCGCGCCTTGGAGATCGGAATGGTCGCCGCAGTTGGCCACGTAGAGGCCACCGGGGCTTAGCGTGGCATGGGCGTGCTGGAAGAACTCTTTGGTAGTCAGAGGTTCAGGCGTGACGGCGCCGGCGAAGACGTCGCGGATGATGACGTCAAAGCGGTTCGGCGGAAAGCCCTCGGTGACGGCACGTGCCTCGCCGGCGCGGATTTTCACGCGGGGAGAAGAGGGGATATCGGCCAGCTCACGGATGAGCTCGGCCAGCTTGGCGTCGAGTTCGACCACCGTGTTGTGGGAATCCGGCCACAGGTCAGCGAAGTAGCGGGGGAGCGAGCAGCCACCGCCGCCCAGGTGGAGTAGGCGTTTGCCGGGCGCGAGATTCTCTACCGCGGCAGCGATCCAGCGCATGTACTCGAACTCCAAAGTGCGCGGCTCATCGGGGATGAGGTGTGAGGAAGGCACGCCATTGATATTGAGGATGAAGGCGCCGTCGCGGAAAGGATCCGGCTCGACAACGAGCTCGCCGGTGGATATCTCGTAGGTGCCCGCGATGGAGTTGGTGGTGTTGCGCTTTCTGCCCATAGTGCCTCTTAGCTTAGGGAATAGGCTGTGTGGTCCGCGTGTTGGGGTATGAGGTACACCGCGACTAGCCTTGGTGGACGACAAAGCAACGAGAAGGGGAGAGCATGCGAGTACTGGTAGCCATGTCCGGCGGCGTCGATTCCTCAGTCGCCGCTGCGCGTGCGGTGGAGGCGGGCCATGACGTCATTGGCGTGCACCTAGCGCTGCACAAGGATGCGCAGCAGACCCGTGAGAAGGCTCGTGGCTGCTGCTCCTTGGAGGATTCCGCCGATGCCCGTCGTGTGTGTGACAAGCTCGGCATTCCTTTTTACGTGTGGGACTTCTCCGAGGAGTTCAAGGAAGCCGTCATCGGGGATTTCGTGGATTCCTATGCTCGCGGTGAGACCCCGAATCCGTGCTTGCGTTGCAATGAGAAGATCAAGTTTGCGGCGCTGCTTCGCAAGGGCATGGCCTTAGGTTTTGATGCGGTGGCCACCGGCCACTATGCCACTATCGACGATGAAGGCTACATGCGCCGTTCCTTGGATGAGAACAAGGACCAGTCCTATGTGTTGGGTGTCATCACCAAGGAGGAGCTCGACCATTGCTTCTTCCCGATTGGCGATACTCCGAAGCCGCAAATCCGCGAGGAAGCCAAGCGCCACGGATTCTCTACTGCGTCCAAGCCTGATTCTTATGACATCTGCTTCATCCCGGACGGCAATACGCAGGCCTTCCTGGGCCGTTCCATTGGTCTGCGCCCCGGCATGATCGTGGATACTGAGGGCAAGGAACTCAAGGAACACGACGGCGCATGGAACTACACCATCGGCCAGCGCAAGGGCTTGGACATCAAGACGCCGACTGCGGACGGCTCCCCGCGCTACGTCACCGACATCGACGCCGCCACCGGTACTGTCACCGTGGGTTCGCGCGCTGATCTCGCTGTGACGCGCATCAATGCCGACCGCCTGAAGTACCTACACCCAGCTATGGAAGGGGATTTCGACTGTGAGGTGCAGGTGCGCGCGCACGGCTCTGTCGTGCCGTGCCGCGCTCAAGTTGACCGCGAGGGCGACCGGATGACACTAGAGCTGACCGAACCACTGTCCGGCGTAGCCCGCGGCCAAGCGGCGGTGCTTTATCTGCCGAGCCCGGATGAACTGGGTGATATTGTGCTCGGTTCCGGCACTATCTGCGGGACGGCATAGATGACTGGATTCGCGCTCGGCCCCATGCCCGGTACGTCCATCGCGGAAGCCGCGGACATCATCTTAGGGGAGACCGAGCTTCCCGCCATCCCGCAGTTGCCGCAGCGCGGGCTGGGCTCCGATGCAGTGGGGCGGACAGCGAGCATGCTGGAGGCCATCTCCATTGACCGCGGTCCACGGTCCTGGCGCATGACGGCGCGCCCGCAGCTGCTGACTCGCCGTGCGTGGGATCGCTTGGAGCGCGATCTCGACGAGATCCAAGAGGTGTGGGGAGAGACCGTGCCGCGCATCAAGGTGCAAGCACTTGGCCCGTGGTCCTTGGCAGCGAGCATTGAGCTTTCCGACGGCCACCGCGTGCTCAGCGACCGCGGAGCCTTTAGCGAGTTGGCTGAATCTCTCCTTTATGGTGTCCGCGCCCATGCCCAAGACGTCGCGCGCCGCTTCCATGGAGAGGTCTACGTTCAGCTCGACGAACCGCTTTTGGCCGACGTCATCGCCGGCCGCATTCCGGGGACCACCGACTTTGATACCATTCCCGCCGTTCCGGACGAGGTGGCACTAGAGCAGCTTTGCGTATTCGAGGCAGACTATCTTCACGCCCCGTCGTTGTGGTCGGTGGCGCGTGCCGCGAAGACTTTTCTCACGGATTTCACCGGGCTGGGGGTACCTGAACACCTCGACGGATTGGGCGAACACTTGAGCGCAGGCTACCGCGTTGGTGTGGGCATCCCCGGAGAGGATGCCCGAGCGGAGGCCATCTCACTGGCCAGCCACCTCGACCGCATCGGGATGCCGCGTGAGCTTCTCGTCGATTCCTTCGACGTCTACCCAACGCGGGCTAATGCCCATACTCTGCGCTCGGCCACCGAGACGGCGGCTATCCTGACGCGCGATGCGGGTGATCTGTAGTTCAGCGCTAGTCCACGCGGCCCAGGCTGTCCGTTGAGGTGAAGTAGGCCTCCATGTAGGGGATGACGAACTGGAGCTGGCCGTGGGCGGTGCGTTCGATGAGGTCTGCATCGATAAGCCGCTGGCGAGTGGCCGACAGGGAGCGCACCGTGCGGTCTTGGCACGCCGCGATGTTCTTGATTTCTGCCGTACCGTTCTCCATGACCGCACTCATGGCTTCTAGGAAAAGGCGCTGCGCCGGCGGGAGAGCTAGGGTCGCGGGTTGGTGGACCTGTGCGCCGAGCACCGCGATGGCCTCGGCGGAGATAGCGTTCACACTCGTGGCTTCGATGCTGTGGGAGCCCTCGCGCTGCGCCCTGCCCCAGGCTAACGACCCCACCAGCTGCACGAGGTAGGGATAGCCGCGGGAAAGTCTTACAGCGGCAGCTACACCATCTTCGGTGAATTCAAGCCCGGAGTGCGCGGCTGTTTGTGTGAAGGCGACTTCGGCGTTGGCCGGGGAGAGTGGGCCTAGCACGAACTTTTGGGCTCGGCGTAGGAAGGTTACACCCGGAAGATCCAGCAGGCGGTTAACTCCTTGCGGCAGGCCCGCGGCAATGATGGCAACGTCGAGCTCATCGCGCACCAGATCCTGGTAGGTCGCGGCCAGGGAGGTGAGGTCGTCGGCCTCTGCATCCTGAACTTCGTCGATGGTGATCAGCGCGCCCACACCCTTGAGCTGCGCCAGTAACTCGCGCAGGCGAGTGTTCAGCGTGGGCTTATACGGTTCCTCGGTGTTGTGTTGGATACCGATAGTTGCACCGCCGATGCCGATGCGATTGACCTTGCTCTTGTCAGCAGGTGCGAGCTTATCCATAATGCGCGGGATGGTGGTGTCGACGAGTTCTTCCACCATGGAGCTGCGGCCGGAGGCGCGCAGTGTAATCCATCCGCGGGTAGAGGCGATGTCCTCCAACTCATTGAGCAAAACGGTCTTGCCTATGCCGCGGGCGCCGCTGATAATGAGGGAGCGCCCAGGGGAGCCCGGCTCTGAATCGAGCGCTGCGCGGAAGGTGTCGAGCACCGCGGTGCGGCCGACCCAAAACAGTGGCGGTACACCGAACGTGGGGCGAAAAGGATTTTCTGGCATGGCGCTTAGTCTACCTATTTAGGAGATTTGGGAGGCTTTTCTCTAAGGCGGAGATTTGGGAGACTTTTGGCTGTCAGGGTAAGCTATCCACGTTGATTGAGTAGGGCCACGCGGCAATGAGGCGAGCATCGCGGCTGATGAGAGGGGCCTCGAAGATATTGGACACTGCTACATAAGCTGAATCGTAGATGGAGAAGGTGTGTCGACGGCTCCATACATGGTTGGCGATGTCTCCGACGCTTATCAATTCAATGTTGAATTCCATGACGTCGTTGGCTAGAAAACTTGCCGTAGCACTGTCGATTGCTTCTGCCCGCTCCAACCTTTTTAATACGTTGAGGCACTCTAGGGGCATGTGGCTTGGGGCAATGAATTCGGCCCCGGGGTAAGTAGCGGTAAACCGTTGAACCGCATCGCGTTTCAAGAGGAATTCGATCGCTGCGGAGGCATCGATGGCTAAAAGCGTCATGAAGCGTCCCGCGCTTCACGAATTGCGGCCACCACGTCAAAGTCCTTCTTGAGTTCAACTGGTTCGCGCTGTGCGAGTTCCTCCAGTTTTTCTTCTAAGGATGGGCGCTTAGCTACCTTTTCAAGGGTTTCTCGGAGGTAGCTAGAGAAGGAAACCCCTTTACGGTCGGCACGTTTCTTGAGAATATCGACGACGTCTGCATCGACATCGCGGATCTGCACAGTGATTGCTTCCGGGCTTGTCATGGTCACGATCTTAGCGCATGCACTCTGCATGCGCATTGTCTACGTGTGGGGTTAAGGGACATTTCGTGTGGATTTGCGGCGTGTCGCGTTTAGGGACATTTCGTGTGGATGTAGGAGCGTCCGACCCAGCCTTTTCTTACGCCTAAGCTGGGGTTCCATTCGTTGTTGATGCCGGTGTCGAATGTGACAGGTCGCCCGTCTGGGTGGCCGCGGCGTTTAAGTTGTTCTTTCGCCCAAGCCTTGCGTGCGGCTTGTTCTCCGTGGCGTCCGAAGTCTTGTTGCTTGGCTATTTCTAGTGGCGGTACGGGGTCTTCGATGTGGGTGAAAAGCCACCAGTCCATGGTGATGCGCTGATGCTCATCGAACATGCCACGATGATTTCCGGCTAAGTCTTTGAGCTGTTTGGTGATGCCGCCTTCCAGTAGGTTTGTGGTGGCTTTCAGTTACTCGTATGAGCTTTCACGCAGGCACCAATGCCAGACGATGACGTGTGTATCGGTGCAGGCTACCAGCAGGCATTTCTTGTGAAAGTAAGTGCCGTCGATAAAGACCTGGTCGTAAACTCGATAGGGGTCAGTAGACGTGGGCACAGTGATAAACCACAAAAGCTTGAACCACCGGGTTAACGTGCGCCTGGTTACCCCAAGCCGTTTGGCTAAATGGTCGGCTACATCTCAGAAGGCAGATACCCTCTCTGAGGCCGCACGTCTTACCCATATGGTCCGGGAGGAGCTAACCCGGCGGGGCACTCCGCCACGAGTCCTGAAGTACTGTGAAGAAGAGGTTTTCCGGTACGGGTATTTCCACGCAATTCTTGAGTCTGCCAAATCGGTGTTCGACACGCTACCTAGCATAACAGGACTTGATTAAGATGGAGCCGCTCTGGCAGATACAGCCTTGAGCCTAAAGAGTGGCAAGCTGCGCATCGACAGCCTGGCAACAGAAACTGAACGCAATGAGCAGAATGGATTCAATAGCTTAGTGAAAGTAGTGGCGTGGATGTATCGGACTCCCACTGCACACGATCCTCGGTTGAATCGTTCCATAAGGGACACAGAGCTTTACGAAGCACTGACGCTTTTCCCCATGATTCATCGGCGTCTTGACGAGGCATCAGTCAGATAACCCACTCGGCCTCCTCAATTCCTTTCCCAGACGATGCGTACGAGCGCTGCCGTGATCCGAGTGCACGCATGCGTTAAAAAGAATGACGACCTGAGCTCATTAGCGGGGCGAAAACACGGGCCGGTGGTGACGTCTTCAGACCTCGAGTCCTTACTTGCCCAACTTCTTTTCGAGCCGAACTATCCGTTTGTCCCAATCTCCGTCCCAGCCTGCGTCTCGGGCGTCGACACAGAGGTCTAGGGCTGCTTGGAACTCTTTCTGCTTCTCATAAATAATCGCCAGCTGCTTAAATCCCGGATGTCCGGGGAGAACCTGTGGACCGAGCTCTGTGTGCACCACCCGGCCTTCGAACAAGTGAGCATTCTCAGGCAAGAATCGTCCTAGCCCGGCGTCAAACATTGCCCCCGCCACGTTCTTTTCCAGCGAAATCATAACCTTGCAAGTAGCAATTGTTTTGGCCAGGAATTCTGGTTCGTCACGCCTACGGTAGTACGCCTTCATTGTGTCGCTGAGAGCAAAATGCCTATCGACGGGTGTCGTGTAGGGGGCAGCGAAATGATGCCAGGATTCTGAAAGTTTTATCCAAATGCCCTTGTCACTGTTCCGATGGAACCACTGAGTAAGTAGCTGAAGAATTCTCGTAACATCGACGTCTGCGGGATCCAGTTGGCTGTCTCCAACTGTGAGCACAAGAGGGTCCTTGTCGATCACGTCACCATCCGTATGCTCCGCATAAACCTCCCTGATGCGCTGTTTCTCCAGCTCCGTAAACATCGTGTTCCACCAGGATTCGAGGCCGTACGCCTCCAGTAACGTTTTCTGCATCATGCGTACGAGAATAACTGGTCCCCGACGAAGACAGGCGCGGATGAAAAGCGCCTATACATTACGGCGCCTTTGAAACATAGGGTTACAAGACTTCTGCCAGCCGTTTCCCAAGCGCAAGGTTTTTGTTTCCAACTGTCGCACATCGACGCCTTTCCATCTCCCGCGATCACGGTGGACAACGACGACAATCTCTCCACCGAACGACCAAGCTGCTCATCAGAGGCGTAGAGACTCTGCCAGTGGTAGACCACTGTTTTTGATCAAAAAGCATACCGAAGGCGTAATTCCATAGTGCGGAAATCAACCGGTTAAAGCAACACCATGAGTGTGCCACCCATCTGGGCAAGTTAGCGGTGCGCTTGATGCAACGGCCAGCCAGCAACCATTCGGTACTGACTGAAATGAATATTGTAACATGCCCTATAGCGCTTTGCTAGAGGCCTCTCGGCCGGTGGCAGTACGGGCAGTGACCTCACCAAGCGGATGACGGCGGACTGGGCCCCTCCGAATACGGTGTAGGTATCCAGCCCGCCGTCTGGGCTTTTGGATCATCCACCGACCGTTTCATCCCGACAAACAGATGCGCCACAATCACCAAAGTGACGTGGTGGTGCTGACCCTCGGAATGATCCAGCCCCAAACCATGCTTGAGTTCGCGGTAATCGAATTCGATGCGCCACCGGCCGAGAGACACCTAACAAAGCACTGCCAGGGACTGCAGTCTTGTGGGTCAGATCCAATGTATTAATAACGTATACTAATATAAAGGACTAAGTTTGATCCGCAGGAGTGCAAATGGCAGGTAAAAAGCGTGAGAGCCAGGAAATCGTAAAGGTTGTCTATTTCGACCAGGAGACCGCGTCCGACTATCTGGACATCGTTGCAGGAGGTAATCTCTCTACAACTAAAGAAGATATTCGCAACCGAACCAAAGAAGCTCACGCAGACGTCGATGCAAAAATTAGCGCGAGGCTGAGTTGGTTGCCTTTTCTGCGAGGCTCTGCTGATCTGGGGGCTGGCGCGGAAGCCTCTATTGCGGGCGAGAGTATCCTTAGCAAAACGCTGGCTAACACCATCCTCACTGACTATCTAAAATCTGCAGGTGAGGACGCGAGGATTAGGAAGCTCGACGGTTATAGTGTTTTCGCGGCTCAAAACTCAATGGCATTTATGAAGATTTACACCCCATTCATGATTGCTGCTCGTACCGAGGATGCAGACTTCGATATCGCACGGATGGATGAGGCTTTAGAAAAAGCGAAGGGGTACTACGAGTTGCTTGGCGAGAACGACAACGGCGAGAAGGTTATACTCCGATTTAATATTCGTGCCTTTCGAAACAACTATAGTTTATCGGATTTAACCCGGATGAACTTGGTTTTCCACGGTATTGAAGTCGGACGAACGACTGAGGCAAGCCTGAACATTGAGTCCGAAATGGCCCAAGGCGCAACGGGCACTCCGAAACTAGTAGATCTGGTTCCAGATTCCATGCAAGCAGGTCTTGGCTCTAGGGTGGACATAGGTTTGCCGGTTTTTGATGTAGTTCTTGCTGCAGTTGAAGGCAAGGCGGCGGAGTGACTCGCAGCATGAAGGCGGAAATCTATTATGGTCCCCCCTCGTGGTTTGAAGGGCGGACCAACACAATCGGATCAGAGTCATTCTTAGACATTGTCTATGAACGAGACAGTAGGGCGCGGGAGCTCGTAATAGTGCAACGTGACGCGCCTCCTACCGAGGACCAGGCCCCTGTGGAAAGGCCAGAGCATGTCGTCGTCAACTCTGGTGATTATGCGAGCCTGGTCGAGGCAACGATTTCCAATTTCGGCGGTCTAATTCGGTCTATCGATCCCAAGAATATTTACTTAAACAATCCTCCACAAGTGGTCCGCTCTCATGTTCAGCGCATTGCGGAAGTGACGGAGATCCACTACGAGTACGGTGGATTTAGTCCCCAACTTCTTCGAGAATTTTACGACGGTTTTAATGACCACTTGGTCGGGCAAGGTTCTGTAAAGGATGAGCTTTTAGCCGCTATGTATCCGTTAGCTAGCCAAAAAGGGAACGGGCCGGTAGTCGTGATGTTTTATGGCCCGTCGGGTGTTGGCAAAACTGAGACCGCCAAGTTCATCAGCAAACTCACTGGCGGAGACCTTTTCCGTAAGCAATTCTCCATGCTTCATAGTGAAAAGTTTGCCTCCTACGTGTTCGGAGGCAGTCACCAAGAACCCTCACTCGCACATGACTTGATGGAACGAGAGTCCAACGTGATCCTGTTCGATGAGTTCGATAAGGCGAGTCCAGTCTTCCATAGCGCCTTTTACGAATTGTTTGACGAGGGCGTTCTGGAAGACAAGAACTATCGTACGAAGGTGGGAAGCCCGCTCATCATCTGCACGTCGAACTATGGTTCCGAGGAGGCGGTGAAGAAGGCATTGGGAGAAGCACTTTACTCCCGTTTCAATGCGTTTATTGAGTTTCATCCCTTGAGCGTCGAAGAAGTGAGTTTAATTGCAGATCAACTCATTGACTCAAAGGTGGGCAAACTAGATTCAACCGAACAGGCGCAACTAAACGTCGAAAGCCTTAGAACTCAGATGAAGCAATACTCTGGGCAATTTGGAAATGTCCGCAAGTTGAGCAGCAGTATTGACCAAGTGATTGGGTTTGAGTTAGCGACGAGCCTTCTCAAGAATACTCAGAGCGAGAGGTCCTAGTAGTGCTTTGTTAGCTCATGTGGTGGGGTGTCTGCAGGAGCAGATCTGCACATATGAGGACAGATGAGATTGAGCGGGTGCGCGGGGCCCCGCAATCTGGACGGGTCGTTGCCGAGGTGCTGGTTACGGGCCGAGTGGTCCGACGGCGCAGCCGAGCCCAGTGACTACTGGTTATTGACCCAGGATGAGGGCACCCCGATCGAGGAGTTGTTCCGGTGGGCGAAGATCCACAGGCCGCATCGAACATGACTACCGGGAGTTGAAGCCCGGGCTGGGCCTGGATCATTCCGGGGGCCGGACCTGGCTGGGCTGGCATCATCACGTCACACTGGTAACCGCGGCACACCTGTCTGCCACCGGGCAACGCTTGGCCAACGACCTGGGCCACAAGCCCCGGAGGCGGGCTGAGTTTCTACGCTGTCCCGGCAGACCACCAGGCCGCCGTCATCCATTTGCTGGGTCAGTGCCCTTACTACCACCGCGCGGGCCCACCTAACGAAGTACTACTAAGGGTTCTTAATACCACGTGATGGCCACCTCAAAGTGAAAGTTAATTTAAGTGCGTTCGCTACCTTGTCCCTGCTCATGGGTTGACTGCCTCATCTCGGCGCTATAGCGGCGAAGCGTACATCGGACGGAATCCGCTTTCATCAGGCACGATTAAGTCCCACCCTAAAGATTGCCAGAATCCGTCCGATGCTACAGCCAGCGCCAGCAGTTGCCGCTGTGGGCACTGTTCTGCCACCCAGTGAACGATTTCTTTTCCTATGCCACGACCCCGATGAGCAAGCCTGACGTCGATGAATTGAATCTCGATCACGTCGGGGCCATCCATTGGCAGGGGGTAGGCGGAGTCACGCCAGTAATTCCGGTGAGGCTTCAAGTCCAACTCCAGTAGCGCAACTTGTTCACCGCCATCGCGCACCTCGTACCATTCATGGTCCTCGGATAGTCGGTATGTGCCCAACCAATGCTGGTTGAACTCATAATCACCAGCAATGTCCTGCGAGAATGTCATGGGGTCGGTGATGGGATGAAACGAGAGGTCCATGTCATTATCATACTGCCTGTTCCGCAGGGGATTTAACCTGTGCAATTCATCTGTCACGGCCGCATATCGCCGGATCAACGGTAGCCACAATTCGCGATCATCCTCCGGTGCTGAGGGGTTTAGTACAAATAGAGTCTGTCCGCCGATAACACGGCGTCCGCAGCCACCCCGCTAAAAGACCACTGCTGCGGTGGTTTCCTGCGCCGACGAGTACTACACCGACCGGGCGAACATCGAATCCGTCATGCGCTTAATTACGCTTTAATCTACGCGTAGTCAGTCGTAGATCGTCGTACCTCAGTATAGGAGGACCACTCCGAAAACACTCCTCTCGCTGCAACGATCCTTCATAAGACCATCTACGCCCACTAACGAATATTACGAAACTACAACCCTGGGTGTCGCGGGGCGAGTCCCGTCAGTCACTCCGAATAGACCCCGCATTCTGCTTGAGCAGGATGCGGCTTAAGGGACATTTCGTGTGGATTTAGGAGCGTCCAGCCCAGCCTTTTCTTATGCCTAAGCTGGGGTTCCATTCGTTGTCGATGTGGGTGTCGAATGTGGCAGGACGCGCGTCTGGGTGGCCGCGCCGTTTGAGTTCTTCTTTCGTCCAAGCCGCGTATGCCGCTTTTCCCATTGCGTCCGAAGTCTTGATGCATGGCTAGCTCCAGTGGATGTGCAGGGGCTTCGGTGCGTACGTCGCCATAGGGATTAACCTAACCGCACCAGCTGCGGCTCACCTACCACAGAGCTAGTGCTATCCGGTGTTGATTTCAGAGATCGAGCCGTTGGAACCGATTTAAAATCAAGCTCAAGGCGTTATCCCAGGCTGTTCCGGGAATCCGCATCGATCTATCCACACGAAATGTCCCTTAAGCCTACGTGTGGGGTGCCTTCGGTTCGCCAGCCCGCCACGCCACCGCGCCGGCGTATACAGCGCATGCCGCGACGAGGGCGTACCACCAGCCAAAACTGATGGATGCGTTCCAAGGGAGGGCGTAGCCGATGACGAGAAGTGTCAGAGCAGTAATTGCGGCTGACACGAGCCGCGAGATGGTGTGGCCGGGCGTGGTGAGTGCGCGCCACGCGGACCAGAGGAGTGCAGCGATGATGACGATGATGCTGAGGGTGAGGAACATGGGGTCTCCTTAGAGGGCGTCGAGAAGCGCTCGGGCAAGATCTTCGGTACCTGTTGGGGAGTCGTTGTTGGCGAAGGCGGCGCGTTTCTTATCTGGGTCGATGATGAGCATGGTGGAGTAGCCGTAGGTGCCGCCGTTGTGCCAGAAGCCCGCGCCCTCCTCGTTCGGCTGCCAACCGTATGTGGCATCGCCGTTGTCCATAAACCACGAGGCAAATTTCGCCATATCGCTTGCTGTAGAGCGAATTGCGCCAGCCGGAGCGGAGCCCTCCATTTCCCAAGGTTGGGCGTGGCGGCCGGTGGTATGGAGGCCGCGCGGGGCGTCATCGGGCACGGAGCCCGGAGTCATGAGATAGGTGTCGCTCATCTCGGCGGGTTGAAAGATGCGTTCTTTTAAAAGCTCTTCATAAGGTTTTCCAGCTGCGGTTTCGAGCAGGTGGCCTAGGAGGGCATATCCCAGGTTTGAGTAGGACTCTTCGCCACGATTCTTCAACTCCGCCTTTGTGGCTGCATCCATGATGTCCTCGACCTTTTCACCTTGGTAGGGATTAGCACCGGTAATCCCGGATGCGATTGAGGAGAGGAGGTTCGTATTGGCCAAACGGGGAAGGCCGGAGGTGTGGTCGAGCAGTTCGCGCATGGTGACGTCCGCGACGGGCGCGTTGCCTACGTCTAGGACTTCGCCCACGGTCGTGTCAAGGCTAAGCACGCGCTCCTCGACGAGCTGGTGGGCAATCTCGCCCGTAAACATCTTGGTCACAGAGCCGATTTCTATTTCAGTATGTTCGTCTGCGCCCAGTCCAGCAAAGGTGGTTGCACCGTCGCGGATGGTAAAAGCGGTGAGCTGGTGGAACCCGGGCTCGGAGTGGTCTTGGAGTTGAGCGGCTAGATTTTTGTCCCCGGTGACATCCGAGGCAAGGGCGATGCGCTGCGGGCCGGCAAGGATGAGAACGGCGGCAACAACGATGGCAGTAATGGATGCTAAGACAATCTGGCGCATTAGTGAGCCTCGCTTGCTGTGATGATGGTGAGCAGTGGGATAACGCGGGCAGAGCGTATGGAGTACTCGCCGCTTGTCTTTGTGGTCCAGCCGGCGTTGGTTAAGGCACTGAGATGGTGATAGGCGGTGCCGGTGGAGGTAACGATTCCTTCTTCGACGAGCTCGGCGGCTGTAGCGGGGGCGGCGAGGAGGCGACGCAGGATTTCACCGCGGACGGGGTGGGCGAGTGCAGATAGGCGCTCGAGGTTTTCCGACCAGCTTTCATCGGTGACAAAAGTGGTGGGACGCTGCCACTGGTAGGCATACGCGCGCCTGCCCAGGGTGATGTTGCCTCCGAAGATGACGGAGCCGTCGGGAAGCTCCCGGTTGGGCTCGAGGGCTTCGACCAGCCAGTAGGTCGATTCCGCCTTCGAGGTTTCTGGTGTGCGCGGGGTGTTGGTGTGGCCTTCGAGCGCGGCTACGCGCGCTTCGAGTTGGGTTAGGCGTGCTTCGACTGTCATTTCCATGATTTCTAGAATTCCAGAACTCTAGAAACTTGGCAAGGGTGGTGGTGTTAATTAAGAAATCATCGGCCACGCGGTGGAGACATCCGAAGCATCCCGACCGCGTCCTTCCAGGTACTTCTTGAAGGACTCGCGGTCCTTGTACCACTCCACGGCCTGGTACTCCATGAGCTCGTTGGTATCCATCTGGGCTAGCTCGGGGAAGTGCTGACGCACCTGCTTCCAAGCCACGCGGGCGGCCGCGAGGGCGTCGGCAGTAGCCTCGTGTGCGTTCGATAGCTCTACGCCGTAGTGCGCGGAAACCTCCCCCAAGGTGCGCTTGCCCTTGCGCCACTTGTCCTTGACGCGGTCAATGACGAACGGGTCAAAGACGGGGCCGTTCACCGTGAAGTCCCCGGTCAGCGCGCGCAGGACTGAAAGGTCATAGGCGGCGTTGTAGACAATGAGTGTGAGGCCATCCTCCCAGGCCTGATAGATGGCATCGACAGTTTCTTTGAGCACTTCCTCGTGCGGACGGCCCTCCGCACGGGCCTTCTCCGTGGTAATACCGTGGACCTTGGCGGCCTCTTCGGGGATCTCCACGCCTGGGTCAGCGAGCATCTCCTGACTATTGACGTCGCGCCCATCGATGCGCACCAGGGCAGAGGTGACAATGCGGGCTTCTTTAGGGTTCACGGAGGTGGTTTCGAGGTCGAAGGAGAGCATGCGGGTGGCGTCGAAGTTCATGGACAACACTCTAGCGCCCGGCTCGGACATGCATTATGGAAGTGCTGCAGAATGGCAAACGGACTCCTGCAGAATGACGGACGAACCACTGCAGAATGACGGATGAAGTCTTGCAGAATGACCAACTGCAGGTAAAATGCAGTTTTATGGAACGTTATATTAGGCGCGGTATGGAGGGGTTTGCCCGAGAGGCGTTGAGTTTTTTCCCGGTTGTGCACGTCACAGGTGCACGGCAAGTGGGAAAGTCGACGCTGACACAGCATCTCGGTATTGACCGTGCTGTATATGTAACGCTGGATGACCCCGCTGCTCTTTCATTGGCAGAAGAAGATCCGATGACCTTTGTCCAGCAGGGCGGCGACGGAACGTTGATTATTGATGAGATTCAGCGACTTCCGGAGCTCACTCTGCCGTTGAAGGCTGAGGTTGATAGAGACCGCCGGCCTGGTCGCTTTGTCATTACTGGCTCATCTGACTTTGCTCGGGGAATAGGAAGGAAGGACTCGCTAGCGGGAAGAATCATTGATCTCCATCTGCATCCGTTGAGCCAACAAGAAATCGGCGAAACAGTAAGCGACGGAGCCTTTGTAGATAGGATAGACGAACTTATCGGTTTACCTGCGCGTTCTACTCCCTCGGAAGACGTAAATCGGGCTAGCCTTGTGGATAAGGTTCTTAAGGGTGGCTACCCGCTAGCGCTTGAGCTACACGATCGGATGCGCCGTGCATGGTTTGAGGCGTATGTTTCCCATGTGACCGTGGTTGAGGAAACGCTTTCCCGGGAAAGCGCACAGCCGGGAAGGCTGCAGTCATTGTTGCGTTTACTTGCAGCGCATCAGGCGGGGGAGTTGGTTCCGGCGAAGTTTGCACGTGAAGCGGAAATCCCGGCATCCACTGTCCGCTCGTACCTTGATACTTTGTCAAGGTTATTTCTTTCCTCACAGGTGAAAGCGTGGAAATCGAATCTGACGTCGAGGGAAATTTCCAAGCCTAAAAGCTGGGTCACTGACTCTGGTTTGGCTTCATGGCTAGCGGGGCAAACCCGAGACGTGCTTATGGACCCACTGGCCCAGTCACACCTGGGGCATGTGGTGGAAGGGTTTGTGATTCAAGAACTTTCTGCCCAGCAAGGATGGGCAGAAAGCGAGCATCAGCTTTTTCATTGGCGTGATAGTACGGGGATGGAAGTGGATATTGTCATCGAATTTGCTGACAACTCTATCGCTGCGCTCGAGGTTAAATCCGGATCAACCGTGAAAGCAGGTCAGATTCGGCACGTACGCACTTTGAGCGAAAAATTGGGTCCGCGTTTCCGTGGAGGCTTTGTTTTGGCTCCTATTCCTCACGTGCAGCCCCTGGGTGACAAACTATGTGCGCTTCCGATGTCATATCTGTGGCGCAAGTAGGCTGTTTGTGCAGGCCGCGTATCGTGTCCAGCGGCCCCGCTACACTGGTTAACCGTGAGTGATGCAGTAGATATCCAACGCGAATGGTCCGAGCTTGCCCAGGAAGTGCGCAAGCACCGTGAGCTGTACTACAACGGTGAGCCGTCGATTCCGGATGCGGACTTTGACGCGCTTTTCCAGCGGTTGCTGAAACTGGAGGCTGAGCACCCAGAACTGCAGACTCCGGATTCCCCAACCCAGCAGGTGGGTGCCGCTCCGGAAGGTGCTGTCGACATCGAGCACTTGGAGCGCCTGTACAGCTTGGACAACGTCTTTAGTGCTGATGAGTTGCAGGACTGGCTGGACCGGACTCCTGCGAAGGCCTATCTCACCGAGTTGAAGATTGATGGCTTGTCTATCGATTTGGTCTACCGTGATGGCAAACTAGCCACTGCCGCCACGCGTGGTGATGGCCGCGTAGGCGAGGACATCACTGCCAATGCGCGCGTCATTCCTGATATTCCGCAGGAGCTGACCGGAACGGAAGAATACCCGGTGCCCTCGCTGGTTGAAGTCCGCGGCGAGGTGTACATGCGCCCGGACGAATTCGAGGAGATCAACTCCGCGCGCCGCGAAGATGGCAAACCTACGTTTGCCAACCCGCGTAATGCGGCCGCTGGTGGTCTGCGCATGAAGAACCCAGAGGATGTTAAGGAGCGCCGACTCCACATGGTGTGCCATGGTATCGGTGCGCGGGAAGGCTTCCATCCCTCCTCCCAGCATGATGCGTACCTAGCACTGGAAGCGTGGGGCTTTCCTGTCTCGCCGTATACCAAAAGGGTTGCCAGCGCCAAGGAAGTTCAGGAGCAGGTTGCGCACTGGGCTGAGCACCGCCATGATGCCTACTTCGAGATGGACGGCCTTGTGGTCAAGGTTGATGACTTGGCCAGCCAACGCGCACTGGGCGCAACCTCGCGCGCACCGCGGTGGGCTATCGCATACAAGTACCCGCCGGAGGAGGTGACCACGAAGCTGCTCAACATTGAGGTGGGAGTCGGCCGCACGGGTCGCGTGACGCCTTTTGCGATTATGGAGCCGGTGTTTGTCTCCGGCTCGACGGTTTCCATGGCGACCTTGCACAACCAATTCGAGGTCAAGAACAAGAATGTGCTCATTGGGGACACCATCATCATCCGCAAGGCCGGCGAAATTATCCCGGAGGTCCTCGGTCCGGTGCTGGACAAGCGCGATGGTAGTGAGACTGAATGGGTCTTCCCGGAGAATTGCCCTGCTTGTGGCACTAAGCTGGCTCCCCAGAAGGAAGGAGACCAAGACTGGCGCTGCCCGAATACGCGCAGCTGCCCCGCGCAGCTCGCAGCGCGCCTCGAGTACTTGGCTTCTCGCAAGGCGCTCGATATCGGTGAATTAGGGGAGAAGGCCGCGGCAGATCTCATTGCTTCCGGCGCGCTCAAGGACGAGGCGGATCTTTTTGACCTCGATGAGGAAGCACTGCTTAAGTCTTCTATGTACACGACGAAGAGCGGCAAGCTTAATGCTTCCGGCAAGAAGCTGCTGGAAAACCTCAAGACTGCGCGTGAGACTGACTTTTGGCGCGTGCTCGTGGCACTGTCCATCCGCCATGTAGGCCCCATCGCGGCCCGCGCGCTCGCCACGCGTTTCGGATCGATGGAGGCGCTGCGTGAAGCCTCCGTCGAGGAGCTTGCTGATACCGATGGTGTCGGCGGCATTATCGCCGAGTCCTTCAAGGCTTGGTTCGAGGTGGACTGGCACGACAACATCGTCCAGAAATGGAGCGCCGCAGGCGTGACGATGGCGGATGAAGTCAGTGACAAACCCGAACAGACCCTGGAGGGCCTCACCGTGGTGGTCACCGGAACTCTAGAGAACTTCACCCGTGATTCTGCCAAGGAAGCCATCATTACTCGTGGTGGCAAGGCCTCTGGTTCGGTTTCAAAGAAAACCAACTACGTCGTTGTGGGAGAAAATGCTGGCTCCAAGGAACAAAAAGCTCGTGACCTTGGGCTGACCATCCTCGATGAGGCGGGTTTCGAGCGTCTTCTGGAGACCGGCGAGGCATGAAGCTAGCTGCCTGTGACCTTGACGGCACCATCTACTTCGATGGGCACATGCCGGAGGAAGTTCCTGCGGCTATTGCAGAATGGCGCGCTGCGGGCAACCTTGCCGTCGTGGCCACAGGCAAGTCTCCTTACGCGATGCGGCGGGCGCTGGAGCCCTTCGACATCGACTTCGACTACTACCTCTTGTGCAATGGCACGGTCATCCTTGACGGTGAACAGCGGCTTCTCTATGAGAACCACGTCCTGCCGGAGGCCGTGCGTGCCGTCTACGAGTACGTGCGTGACATTCCTGACTTAGACCTCTATTGCACGCGTCTCGACGGCCCCGACGGGCACCTTGTGCGAAACGTCAATGGCGTACACAACCCCATCATTACAAACCCGGTTCCGGTTCCATCTATTGCGATTGAGCAGGAAGTCTTTCCCCTTGTTGCGGCGTGGACGCCGGGGAACGCGGATCTACAGCATGACATTGCGTCGTGGGTATCGGCACGTTTCGACGTCGGTACGGCGCTCAACCGCAACTTCTTCGACATCACTCCACCCGGGCATGACAAGGGCTTTGCCTTGACATGGTTGATGGATTACCTCGCACTTGACCGAGCGGATACAGAGGTCATCACCTTGGGCGATGGTCACAATGACCTGCCCATGCATGCGCTTGCCGACGTCCCCCTCACCTTCCCCTGGGCACATTCCACCGTCCGCGAGGCATGTCATTCAATCGTAGACTCCGCCGTGGAGGGGCTACTAAGGTATTCATCATGAAGATTGTGGCTCTGGATATGGACGGCACTGTTTACGTCGATGAGATCATCACGGAGGCGGTCAAGGAAGCAATTGCCGCGTGGCGCGCGTCCGGCAATCTCGCTGTTTCCGCCACAGGTAAGTCCATTGCTAACGCCCGCGGTACGCTCGAGCCCTTTGGTGTGGAGCTGGACTACCACGTGCTGTACAACGGCACGGTTCTCACCGACGGGGATTACGCGGTCCTTCAAGAAGAGCACTTGGATGCCGATACTGTCACGGCCATTGCTGAACGCTTCACTGGCAAAGCCCTCAATATCTACACCACCGGCTTGACAGGGGCCGACCAGATTGTGTGGGACGGGCTCTCCGGCCAAGAGTCATCGATGGTGGCAGGAGCGCAGAAGGGGGATCTGGGGGACGTCGCCAAGCGTGACACCGTACTTATGTCCCTGTGGATTCCCGGCGATACCGCGTTGCGCCACGAGGTGGACGAGTGGGTTCGTGCGAATTTTGACGTCGAGTCATCTTTCAACTGCGATTTCTACGACATCATGCCGCCGGGCCACAACAAGGGAGAAGGCTTGACGCGGCTTCTGGGTAGCCTCGGCCATGAGAATGCCGAGCTCTACACCTTTGGCGATAGTTTTAACGACCTCTCCATGCATGCCATAGCTACAGAGTCCTTTAGCTTCCCGCACGGAGAAATTGGCGGCCATGTCGACCACATTGTGCCGGACGTCGCCGCGGGGCTCAATGGCCTGCTGGAGCGCGCCTAGCTCAGGAATGCACCTAAAATAGCGCCCAAGTCACCGAGGTGCTCAACCTCTGAGGCCAGGTAGTCCGGACCGCCCACGCGGCCCATCACTACAACGTACTTGGTGCCGACGAGGGGAGCGGCGGCCAGCGTGGAATCGAGCAGTGCCCAGGACTCCGGAATCCACGTGTCCTTCTCCGGATGGAGGATGCGGGCAGATTCGATGTTGAGATCAGTGGGGATCGTGCCATCGTCGGCAGGCGCGGCGTCGGAAGACGCAATACGTGCGATTGGGTCTTCATTAGTAATCACGATGGCCCACGTAGAGGTCAGCGCCTTGGGGATTGCCGCGCAGACTTCCTCCATTGCGGCTGTCACATTGCGACGCGAGGCCACGGTGGCGAGCAAACGGATCTGGCCACGGCGATCGACGCGGCCACTGAACGGGCGGATGGAATCAATCTCCACGCCGTCCACCGCTTGCGCAGCGGTGATAATCTCATCCGCCATGGTGGTCTTCGGCAAATCGAGGACGATGTCATCCATAACGGTGCCGTCGGGGAAGTTCTCCACGATGTCCACAGAACGAATATCGCCCTCGATCTCTCCGAGGGCGTTGGCTAAAAGGCCAAGGCTACCAGGGGTATCGGGGAGAAGGACACGGACGAGGTACGACATATGTTTCTTTCTCTGGGCGGGATTGTGAAGGAGAATTAATAGGATAACCTAACGTGATCTATGGTACACAAGCGTCCGAATACTATTCAATAACCTCGGTGGTTTACATGTGCCAGGAGTGGTGGTGGCGACGGCGAACGCGTGCAGTACCATGGGTGCTTAGCTATTAACCGTCTCGATGAATAAAAGGATGGAGTTCGCGTGTCTGATATTTCGCGTGACGAGGTTGCGCACCTGGCAAAGCTGTCGCGACTGGCCCTGAGCGAGGAAGAACTGGAGCAGTTCGCCACTCAGATCGATGAGATCGTGGACTCTGTGTCTGCGGTAAGCAAGGTCGATGCGGAAGGTGTGGAGCCGATGTCGCACCCGCACTCCGTGGTTGCCCCAATGCGTGAGGACGTCATTGTGCGCACGCTGACCGCAGAGCAGGCACTTGACCAGGCCCCGGCCTCGGAGGATGACCGTTTCATGGTTCCGCAGATTCTGGGTGGAGGAGACGAATAGGATGGCACAGTTTATTGCGCCCACTGAGGGCATTACTTCTCTGACCGCTGCTGAGCTGGCTCAGAAGATCCACTCTCGCGAGCTGACCTCTCGTGAGGTTACCCAGGCTTTCCTGGATCGCATTGCAGAAACCAACGATGAGCTCAACGCCTTCCTGCACGTAGGTGCTGAGGAAGCACTGGCGGCTGCCGACGCCGTCGATAAGTCCCTCGACGCCGGCGAAGAACCCGCTTCCGCCTTGGCGGGCGTGCCGCTGGCGCTCAAGGATCTTCTCGTCACGACGGACGCTCCGACGACCGCTGCCTCCAAGATGCTGGAAGGCTGGGTCTCGCCTTACGACGCCACCCTGGTGACCAAGCTGCGTGAGGCCGGCATCCCTATCTTGGGTAAGACGAACCTCGACGAGTTCGCTATGGGCTCCTCGAATGAGAACTCCGCTTACGGCCCCGCCCACAACCCCTACGACACTGAGCGCACCCCGGGCGGCTCCGGTGGAGGTACTGCCGCAGCACTTGCTTCCGGCCAGGCTCCGCTGGGCATCGGTACCGACACGGGCGGCTCCATTCGCCAGCCTGCTGCGCTGACCAACACTGTCGGCGTGAAGCCGACCTATGGCACCGTGTCCCGCTACGGCCTTATCGCTGCTGCTAGCTCTCTGGATCAGGCTGGCCCGACGGCTCGTACGGTCCTCGACACTGCGCTGCTGCACGAAATCATCGCCGGCCACGATTCCTTCGACGCGACCTCTGTGGACAAGCCGGTCGCTCCGGTCGTTGAGGCCGCTAAGGAAGGCGCAAACGGTGACCTCTCTGGTGTGAAGGTCGGACTCATCAAGCAGTTTGAGCGTGATGGCTGGCAGGACGGCGTCATGGAGGCCTACCATGCTGCCGTTGAGCAGTTGAAGTCCCAGGGCGCTGAAATGGTTGAGGTCGACTGCCCGCACTTCGACGATGCCCTGGCTGCTTACTACCTCATCATGCCGTGTGAGGTGTCTTCCAACCTGGCTCGCTTCGACGGCATGCGCTACGGCCAGCGCGTCGGCGACGACGGTACCCACTCTGCTGAAGAGGTCATGTCCCTGTCCCGTGCCGCCGGCTTCGGCCCTGAGGTTAAGCGCCGTATCATGCTGGGTACCTACGCCCTTTCCGTCGGTTATTACGACGCCTACTACTTGCAGGCTCAGCGCGTGCGTACGCTCATCGCCCAAGACTTCGCTCGTGCCTTCGAGCAGGCCGACGTTCTAGTATCCCCAACGACGCCGACCACAGCCTTCAAGCTGGGCGAGAAGGTTGAGGATCCAATGGAGATGTACAACTTCGACCTCTGCACCTTGCCGCTGAACCTCGCGGGTGTTTGCGGCATGTCTGTACCTTCTGGTTTGGCCTCCGATACCAACCTGCCGACAGGCCTGCAGATCATGGCCCCTGCCTTCCAGGACGATCGCCTCTACAAGGTGGGCGCTGCTTACGAAGCCGGCCGCAAGTAACGCACGCTGAACTACTTCGAGCACCTCCCGACAGCCGCCAGACTCACCTCTGGCGGCTGTTGCTTTACCTACGGCCTCCTTCACTTCGGAACCGAGTGCATTTCACCCGACCCATCGCTTCGTCGTTTCACACGACGGGCCCATTTTTGAGGTTTGGGCTTTTGAGCGAGTTCTTGGTTTGTCTTCGTCGTTTGATTCGACGGCTGGG
>NZ_JASPGN010000016.1:0-60798 GCF_030232655.1 Corynebacterium sp. MSK218 | reverse complement strand
CCCTATATGTTGTGGTGACCCGCTAAACCCGCAGTGTTCTACTTCACCCCGCTACGCACCCCGAAACCGGAAGAGCCGGAAAACCCCAGGTGATTACATGCGGAGCTTTGCATAAGGTGTCAGTACTTTGGTTCCTTTGCGGCTGGGCACTCGAGCTGGGCGTCTCCATCGAACGTCCGCAGTCGCACACTCCTAGTCGAACTCGGGGGCCTCGAAGCCGTCTTCCTTGAGCCACTCCACGTGCGGCGGGGAGTTCATTCCCCACTCCGTGCGGGCAAGCAGGAAAGCTTCTTCCACATCGGCCTCGCCATAGCCGCCATCGCGCAGGAACTGGCGGAAGCCGTGAGGACCAGGTTCTTTGATCCACAGCCAGACGTAGTCTTCCAGCGTGTGGTCGCCCAAGATGTCTTCCATACCTTCTGGCAGCAGCTCACGCTCAGCGCGCACGCGTTCCTCCAAGTCAGCGTCGAAGAAGTCGTAGAGGTAATCCAGGCCGTCTTCCAGCTGGGCGTACTCATAGGCGTCCATTGATTCGCTCCTCTCGTCACCATTCTTAGTCACGGATCAGCGCTCCCCTCAACTGTGTTTCTTTGCACCGAGGGACATCCGGTCGACGTCGGCAAGCACTTCGTCCACAATCATGGGGTTGAATTCCCTATCGCGGCGCAGGCGCAGCAACTCTTGCTGGGCGCCGGCAAGGGCAGTTCGCCGTGCCGCGAGGGCCACCTCGCGGGCTTCAATAGCCATGCGCAGACGAGTTGTAGCGTCCTCACCGTCCTCATCCTCACCGAGGCGGTCCTCAAACCATTGAGCAATGTTCGCCGCAGTGTCGGGGTCCAGTTCCTCATACTTCGTGCGCATCGCCGCGATGCCGGCTTTACGCGCACGGGAGGTAATGGTGGCGCGCATTTTGTCCGTGGCTGCCTGCGAATATGTGGTGAGGTCGAGCTGACGCATGAGCCACGGCAGCAACAGGCCGGGAATCACCATGGTCATGAGCAGCACCACGAGGGCAATAACGGTCAACTCGTTGTAGAAACTCAAGCCACTCGGAACGGACAGAACCAGCGCAAGAGTTACCAAACCGCGCATGCCGGACCACGTCATAAGCAGCACTTCTTGCAAGCGCAACGGCGCCAAGCGTGGCTTCCCACGGCGCTTATTAATGCGATAGAAGGCATACATCCACACCAAACGCACGAGGAAAGCGACAAAGGACAGGATGACGCCGACGATGACCGCATGCCAGAGATCCGCGCCCACGGCGTCGATGGCACTGAACACAGTCAAACCAATGAGGCCAAAGGCCACACCCGTGAAAAGAAGCTCGACGGTCTCCCAGAATGACTGGCCAGAGAGGCGATCTTCGGCTTGAATCGGCGCACGGGAATGTAGTTCTACCGCAGCAATCACCACAGCAATAACTCCGGAGGCACCGAGTTCCTCCGCAGCGATATACACGGCAAAAGGAATCACCCACGTCAACGCGTTACGAGCAACAACCTCATGAACCGCGCCGACAAACCACGAAGACACCCTGCCCACGACGAGGCCAAGGATGGCGGCTACCGCCGCGGAATAGAGGAAACGAGTCACCGCTTCCCCGGCATGCATCTCACCCGAACTCTTCACGGCTTCCAAGGCAAGATGGAAGGCCACGATGGAAGCAGCATCATTGAACAGGCCTTCAATTTGCAGCACGGAAATGATACGCCGCGGAATACCGGCAGGTTCTGCCACTGCCTCCACGGCCACCGGGTCTGGCGGGGCAATCGCAGCGCCGATGAGGATGGCTGCAGCCAGTCCCAAGCCTGGCATGAAAGCACGAGCAGTAAACCCCACCGCTAGGGTCGTGGCCACCACGAGCAGCACGGACAGTGCCAGAATGGTCATCCACTGTTCACGAATGACGCCCCACGATGTTCTCCTTGCCAGCGCCCACAACAATGGCGGCAAGAAGATGGGAAGAATGAGATCAGCGGGCACGGAGAATTCAAATGTGCCATTCGAGAACGTGGCGTACACCGAGACCGCCACCGCCGTAAGGATAGTCAGAAGCGCCGGCCAGGGAAGTCCTATTTTGTCCCCCACAGCCATAACAATGACGGTCAACAGCATCAGTCCAATGAGGACGAACAAAACTTCCATACTGCGCTTCTTTCCCCGTTTAGAATTTTTCAGTTCTCAGACTACCGCTATGCAGCCGACTAGGGAGCGGAGCTACACAGTGCCATCCCAGACGAAAGGCTCGCGCGATAGCTTCTCCGGCTGAAACTGTTGGCACAGCTCCTGCGCGGAAGAGGCCTCATATCCTAAGGACCGAGCCAAGAGCTTGACGACGTCCCCCACATCCCTCCTGTGCCCCTCGAGAAGCTGACGCAGGGTCACTGCCCCATCGCGCTTGGAAAGGCGCACTCCCTCAGAGTTGAGCACGAGCGGCACGTGGACGAACTCTGGCTCCGGAAAGCCCAAAAGGTGCGCGAGGTAAGCCTGGCGTGAAGCGGAGGAGAGGAGATCATCGCCGCGCACCACCTGATCCACGCCTTGGAAGGCATCGTCGACGACAACCGCCAGGTTATAGGCCCAGTCCATATCCTTGTTCGGGTCAACTGGCGGCTGGCCGCCGCGACGCAGGATGAAGTCATCCACCTCGCCGGTGTACTCGCCGGCGAGAGCGTCGTGAATGGTGAAGGAGGAGGCGTCGGCTCGCAGGCGTATGGCTGGCACGCGGTTCTGGGTGGCGAGTTCGACGCGTTTGGCGGCCCGTTCATCGTCGCTAAGCGCCCGGCACGTCCCCGGATATTGACCCGGAATTGCATGCGGTGCGCGGGAGGCTTCCTGAATGTCTTTGCGGGAGCAGTAGCACTCGTAGCTGGGCAGCTGTGCCAAGGCTTCCTCGTAGGCGGCATAGCGATCCTGCTGGTAGATGACCTCCCCGTCCCAGTCCAGGCCCAAGGTTGCGAGATCCTCCAGCTGGCGCCTAGCCGATTCCCGCGAGGAACGCTGCGTATCAATGTCTTCCACGCGAACGAGGAAACGCCGTCCGCTACTGCGCGCATAGAGCCAGGCGAGGAGCGCCGTGCGAAGGTTGCCTAGGTGCAAATCACCAGACGGGCTCGGGGCATAGCGGCCGGCGGGAGAAAGAGAATCCATGCAGTCCAGTCTAGGGGCCGCGCGGAGGCGAGTCCTCCACTAGAATCGCCCCCATGGCTTCTGACGCGACCTATCCCCTGCTTGATTCCGCCGACGCCGAGCGCATGCTGGCCTATGCGCGCTCCCAGAGCTCTGGTCTAACACTACCCACTTCGGAGTCAGCGCACATTGACGCGCAAATTAACCGGGTCATCGCGAAGGATTCTTTCCTAGGCAGCATCGAGGATGCGCGTCCCGCTGCTCTCTACCTGGAAGCCCGCGAGACTCTCCGCCAGGCCGCAGGCACCATCGAAGATGCCAACGACTCGTTCGCTATTGCCTCCATCGGCGTGCTGACCGGCCAGCCGGATTTGGTGGCTACCGGCTACGCCCGTGTGGCACGCGCCTGGCTGGATAATGGTTTTAAGGAAGAAGCAGAGAAGTTCGCCGCCAAGGCCGCTGCTGCGGGAGATCGCTCCGTGCTCGATGAGATTGCTGCCGCGCAGACCGCTGCTAGCCACAAGGACTTTTCTGAGGCCGTCAC
Source organism: Corynebacterium sp. MSK218 (assembly GCF_030232655.1). Lineage (NCBI taxonomy): Bacteria > Bacillati > Actinomycetota > Actinomycetes > Mycobacteriales > Corynebacteriaceae > Corynebacterium > Corynebacterium sp. MSK218. Next base: position 57,122 of record NZ_JASPGN010000016.1, on the reverse strand, counting down.
TGCATCAATGTCCCAGCCCGTTGCCGATTCTTCGGCTGCGTCTGCTGCCTCTGGTGGGGATAGCAGCCCGTCCACACTTGCTGAACTGCGCACGCGCCTCGACGCGGCCAAGAACGGCGATGCGAAAGCTCACGCCGCTGAGTTTGTCACCATCAATGACGCGGTGACCTCCGGGAATTTTGATGGATCGGGAACCTCGTTTGTGGATGTCCTCACGGTCATCCTTGAATCCGCTGTCGGTGCTCTCTGGGCATCTGACTCGCAGGACGACTGTTCCCGTGTAGCCGCGCAGTCCTTTGCCATCCTGTCGAATGCCCGCCGCGAGGAGGAATACCAGCAGCTACCACCGGCGATGCTGGCGCGCTTCTACAGCGATGCCGCAGCCAACTCAAGCGGGGATAAAACCCAGCGCCTGGCATGTTTGGAGGCCGCCGAGCGGGAGTACGCCCGCATCGGGGATGTCGACAACGAGCTGCAGGCCATCCTCAAGCGGGTAAACCTGCATGTTCTCCCCAATGACCCCCAAGAGGCCTATGACATTCTGGCCTCCCGTTATGCGGATTCTACGAAGCTGAAGAGCCTACCGGTGGCCGCTAAATGGACGGTGCTCTACTCCGAGAGCTTGCGCACGCAGGCCGAGGACATGTTCAAGTCCACGCAGGTTCTGCTTGATTTCTTGGAGAAGCACACCGCCTCCGCAGCCACGACCCCGACCGAGCAAAGCGCCCTAGCGGAAGTAGCCGAACTCCTCGGTGACCGCTATGCCGCCGGCAACGTAGCAGAACGCGCGCGGAACATGTACCACTTCGCCTACAACCTCTTCGACGCCGCCGGCAATACGCGGGCGCTGGAGGAGCTGCGTAAGAAAGCCTAAGCCCCACCGAACCACTGACGGTTCACCGGCAGCCATAACAGCACGATAACCACGGCTGAGGCGATGGACACCGGCATGACCGAGCTTACGGGGATGAGCAACACCAGCACTGCGCTGATAGCGGTAAGCGCGATGCGCGCTGACTGTTGCGCATGCAGCACGTAGGTGGTCAGCACACAGACGAGCAGCACCAGAACGCCCAGCAGCACACCAAATTCGGTCGACAACTGTTCCGTGCGAGTCACTGCTTCCGGACTGTTCTCAAAGGCCACGAGCTTGCAGATATTAAACACCGCATAGGTGCAGATGAGCAGCTCGATGACTGCTGCGACTTTCAACGGCCATGGCGCCCACTGGGCCTTCATATCCGCTGCTCGGCGCGATTCCCGGGCAGCATCCGTGACGTGCCCATAGCGATAGTCCTGCGCGGCATTCGGGCCAGCCGGCGTGGGCGCTGGGGCGGGATGCTGGTGCCCCGGCCCCAAAGGCCCAGGTTGTGGGGTACCGAAGGTCATGAGACGTCCTGCGTAAACACGCCACGACGGCTCAACTGCCACCGGATGGGGTCGAGCACACGGTAGGGCGCAATGCCGCTGCGCGCGAGCTGACGGCCCGTCGGGGCCTCACCGAGAGCAGACACGACGAAGAAGCTTCCCTCGCGAGGCGCCGCGGAGTACAGCTTGTTGATGAGATCGTTCGCGCCCAGGAAGCGCAGCAGAGACTCGGCTTCCTGGTGGACCATGTAGCGGTCCGAGTCGTTGAAATTCCAGCCAGTATCGCGCCGGAAGGCCGCACCACGGTTGGACATGAGCTTCTTCCACCGCACATCATCAACCTGTTCAAGCTTCTGCACGGTATCGAACTTGGAAATAGTCACAGCCAGTGGCGGCGGGGTATCCGTATCGAGAAGATCCAGAAGGTTATCCAGCACGCTCAGCGAATCCGCGCCCAATTCACCAATGTTGGGGATAAGACCGTGGATGAAATCCTGAATCTGCTTTACGCGCAGCGGATCGAAAAGGAAAATGACGAGGTCTGCGTGGGAAAAGAACGCGAGATTCTCGCGATCAGCCTCGTTCTCCGGCGGGTTTTCCAGGTCTTCGCCCGCCACATCGCGGAAGACCAGGTAGTTCATGCGCGGTTGTCCCTGCTCATCCGGCCATACGCCCAGCTCGTAAATGAGTGGGTCACGCTGGTAGGCATCCGTCGCCACAGCGCTCGGCGTGGGATCCATGGCGCGCATCTCCTCGAAGAGAGGCTTTTCATAGACCTCCGCGTAGCGCTCGCGCGTCGACTCATCCGCTGGCTGCACGGATCTATCGTGCTTGTGGGCCAACTGCTTGAGCTGCTTAATCATCACCGCCGTGTACAGCGACTTGCCGGAGTTTCGGGCACCGGCCATAGCTACGCAATGCGTAACCGCATCGGTCCACCCCTCCGGCAATTCTCGGTTCGTGTACGGGCTCACTGTCACGCCCGCCTCTAGCGGCTTGAACGTCCATGGGCAACGTGCCTGGGTCATGAGTTCCTCTCCTTCAGCATGGCAGTGACTCGGTCGGTGAGCTCGGAAAGCTCGGTATTGGCGCCGCTGTCGAGCTGCTTGACGACGTCCTCATCAATCACCGCATACGCCACCTGGCGTGGCGTGCCATTGATGTGGGCGAGCTCCAGCTCTTGGCGGCCAATAGCACTCGTGATGAGTACGACGGTAGGCACGCCGGTATCCAGCATGGACGCTACCGGGGAGTCGGTAACGTAAATAGCCAGCGACGTCGTGGACACGATGTTCGGCCCGTGCCACGGGCGCTGCCCCACGCGCTCCGCACCGTTTTCAATGACCCCACTGATGAAGCGAGTCAGCTCATCCACCTTGTGGGTCTGGATGCTGTCTTGACCATCGGTGGCGCGGAAGCGCTTGAAAGCATCCGAGAGCGCATCGATGTACTTGGCGGCTGCCTCGACAATCTTTGGTGTGACGTTCACTTGCATGGACGCAGAACCATCGACGATGACAGTGACATCATCCAGACCAGAAACATCGAGCTCGGCGCGCCGCATCTTGGAACGCACCTCACGGGCGGAATCTGTAATACCAGCGCCTTCGGTCGTGCCGAAGGCGTCAAGGCGGTAGCTGCCGGACTCCGGTGTGACTTCGGCGAGGCGCTCGGGGGAGTCCTCGGCAGCGTCGATAAGCACGCGCGGGAAAGTCACCGAATCGCCCGCGTTGCTCACCGTGAGGCGCACCTCACTGCGCTGGCCAAAGGTGCCGCCGCGCTTGGGCTGCACCACGATGGTGGCGCGCTCCGGAAGGGAGTGGACCATCAGGGACAGGTCGTGCACGCGGACAGCATCGACGCCTTCACCCACGATGGCCAGCTCCATCGATGCACCACCGGTGCCCATCTCGAAGGCTTCGACGCGCAGGATGCCGTCTGAGCCGATGCGGCGGGACTCGCCGTCCCGCAATGTGTATTTAGCCATGACGCTTCTTACCTTCTTTAATCTTGCCTGTTCGTGTGTTGCCTAACATCCGTTGCTTCACAGCCCCGGGCCTCTGCCCTGCCCGTGTCCGCGGTTCTGCCAACCTGGTTGGTGCTGTTGGTGCCGCACGGAGCGCTCTGCGAGAAGCTGCGCCACGGCATCAAGCACCATGGCGACGCGACCAGTGGCATAACGCTCGCAGTTTTCAAGGTGGAACGCATTCGCAAAATGATCAGCGGTGAGGTGCGCGACGTGTTCAAGGTCGCGGTTCTCCCACGGCCGCAGTGCATCCTCAGCCAACAGGGTGAAATCCCGGGGGAAATAAAAGACCCACGAAGCAATAATCGCTGACATGAGTAGCTTGTCCAGCCCATCACCCAACGCGGATTTGTCTAGGTACGCCAACTGGATAGAGCGGCCGCGACGGGTATCGAGGTACTCAATCCACCAACGCGCATCAAAGGTGATGAGCTTCTGGTATTCCTCCGCACTCAAGGCTGGGACGGTCGCGTTCGACCCAAGCTGCGTGCCCGAAGTGACTGTTGCCTTGGCTGGTTCAGGAGCGGGCTCTGCCGGGGTAAAGCTGGGGGCTGCGCTTGTCGACGTCTCCCTATCCGGCCCCGCACCTGCCGACGCCATGGCCGCGTCAGCTGCCCCAGCTGCGAAAGGATTATCCGATGCTGCGCTCAGTGGTAGCCCATCATCGCTCGGGGAGAGCTGCTCCTCCAGGGGGCGCGAGGCTGCAAGAGGATTCGGCGGGAATGGCGCGGCGGGATCGCCGCCACCAGCAAAAGGCGAGGAACCGAAAGAAGGTGCGCCAAACGGTGCTGCCTCTTGCGCAGCCGGGGCTTCTGGCTCCGCTGCGGTTGCTTCCGTCTCATCAGACGTTCGTTCGTAGGCGCTAACATCAGGCAGGGCCTCACCCAGCACAAACACCACTGGGTTTCCGGAAATGGCGGTGTCTGCCAAGCGCTGCTTCTCGCTCGGCGGAACCACGATCATGGTGGACGTGCTCAGTGGGAACTCATTGATGGCTGCGGCCCGTTCAAAAGTAGAGAACCCGAAACCGTCCTCCCCCACCTCGCGGGCAGTGGCGGCAATCCACAATGCCGCCTGGTTATCGGGAGCCACGAGGATGACCAGACCATTCCGAGAGTTAAGTACCTTGGACATTGCCGATACCAACTCACGGTTGAACGTGGAATCTGGGTTCGGGGTTACGGACTTAAACGGCGCCGGAAGTTTCTCCGGCTGGCGGAATTCCCCGTCGAGGAACTCGTCGAGCAAGACATCTGAATGCAGCGGACCGCGCGCCGCGATTCCTTCCGGAATCTGCACCTTATCCACCTCATAGATGGAAAAAGGAGCAGGTACATCAGGGGAATAAAGCACTGTGAAGGGAGCCGGCGGAGTACCGGTTCGCGTCACGGTGGTGTAAGTGAACACATTGCCGCCGCGCCCAGTGGCATCGAGACCAGCCGGGACTGACACCATGGTTACCCACTTATCTGCTTCCGGTGTCAGAGCGAAAACTGCTGTGCGGCGAACAAGCTCAGCTCGCTGCTGCGCGGAAGGAAAATCCGGGATGGCAGTGCCGTTGTTGAGCGAGGTGGGCACGAAAGACACCAGCTCCGCGAGCTCCTCTTGAGTAAGGTCACCAACTTTCTGGCCCACTCCCCAACCGCCAGCACGGCCTTTGGCGCGGGAGAAAGATGCATAGCTAAATGCGCCGCCCATCGCTACTGGCCTCCTTGGAAGTACTGGTCCTGACCATAATTCTGGCCATAGCTCTGGTCGTAGTACTGCCCGGGCTGCGGCTCGGTGTACTGCTCAGAATACTGTGGGCCATCATTCGGGCTAGCGGCGTAGAACATCAAGCGGTTCGCCACATCTCCTTCCACGACCACGGCCTTATCTGATGCGCTCAACGTGGGCGATGCCTCGCTATAGCTCTCAGCGAATCCACTGAAGGCATCGTTACCGCCGAAGCTGTCGAAGGAAGAATCGACGTAGGTGTCGAACCCTTCCACAGCAAACAAACGAATGAATCCACCGCGCTGTGCGTACTGGCCAAGCGACACAGTGAAGTCTGGGTACTGCCCACGTGAAGGGCCCAAGCCTTGTGCCACGTGGGTCGTGCTCTGCAGGTTGGTTTCCACAATGCCGAGTGCCTCACCGTCTTCCGGGAAGAGTGGCAGGCGGTCAGCTCGGTACACGACCTGGCAGGAGAACTGACGCTTATCGCCATTGCCCAGGCTCCACAGGTAGACCTTGACTTGGCCTTGGTAGACATCGACGTCAAAGTCATACGTCACGGGGCGCAGCCCCTCATACTGAATGACGCGCTCCTCGCCCTCAGTGCGCTTACCAGCAAACACCGCATAGGGCTTGAGGCGTACGGTATCTCCGTGCTGGTCGAGGTGCAGGCGGATCCCTCCTTGGAGGTCATAATCCTCTTCACGAATCTGGTCATGTTCGCGGTTTGTAGAGTATTCCACCGCGGTAGCGCCCTTCGGCCAATCGAACGTAATGAGCTGACTATCCACACGCTCGATGAGACGGAACTGGTCATCTTCAATGGACTGCACGCGCTGCAACACCTTGGATTCGCCTACCCAGGCATCGGCGTCGTTGAAGTTCACCGGGGTGATGTACACCTCGTACCAGTCCGGTGGCCACGTCATAGTGACGGTCTGGAAAGAACCCGCTTCAGAAATGCCGCGGGTCTCAGTAAAAGCGCTCGATAGCGCACTTTCGACGTACGTCTTTGGTACCGCCGAGGTAGTCAGATCTGCTGGTGGAGCGGTGGGGGTGAGGTAGATATTCACCTCACCTGACTTTGGTGAATACCAATCCACCTCAATGGAATCGTGGCCGTACTCGCTGCGGCGTTCACAGCGCGACAGCTCCAGCTTTTCCAACTCACTGGCCAGCTTCACGGAGCGCTGCACCGCAACCTCATCCTGGCTCTGCTCGGTAGCACCATGGAACTCTGCTTGGCCCAGCAGGGAGATAACGATGGTTTGTCCGGATTCCTGAACCGGGATGGTGGCCTTGCGGCCGGAGCTGTCCACGTCCTGCTCAAATCGCGGGGAAAGCAGCTCCTTCTCGCTATCACGGCAGGCATAGACCATGGCGCTGGAATGGCCCGGCAGCAGGTCCCAGGAGACTTGGATGGCCCCCTTGATGGTCGAGACTCGCACGTTGACCGGTGGGAATACCACAGCGGTATCACCCATGAAGACCGGCTGGCTATTAACCAGTTCACGCAGGTCCGTACCTTTATAGGCCCACACGGCGTAGTGCCGCAGTCCTGCTTCACCCGGGTTGTTATCGCGGTAGGCAGTGCCCTTGGTGTACACAAGGGTATCGCCAGCGTCAGGGGAGGCAACCATCTCGGAATCATCAGCCACCACGCGATAGAACACGACCTCGTTCGGCTCATGCTCAAGCTCCGGCCACCACAGGCGTACCGGGTGGCGCTGGTCGGATTCTTCTTCTGGCTCCGGTTCTACGCCATAACCAAATTCATCACCGGACTCATCCTCGGCCGCGGTGGTCTCTGGTACTTCAACCTCAAACTCAATGCCCGGTGCCACCCAGTTGGGGTCTTGGCGGTATTGGTACTCTGCCCGGATACCGAAGCCCGGGATGGTGATGTAGTCCTCTTCGTTGACCTGGGTCTTCTGTTCTTCTTCCGCTTGGAGCTCTGCCCACTCAGCAAGGAAGTCGCGCGGCGCCGCGGCAGCCGGAGCTTCCGACCCCGGCTGCACGTTAGGCTGTGTCTGCTGAACGGCGGCGGCCTGCTGCTCGTGCTGTTGACGCCGTGCCTGCTCTGCCGCTGCACGTTCTGCGGCTGCTTGCTGCGCAGCCTTGTGTTCGGCGGCGCGTCCCTGTGCCGCCGCTGCGTTGAGAGACTCCGCACTCAGCTCTGGGTGATCTACTTCCTCACCGTTAAATGCAGCGGCAATCTGCTCGGCAAACTGCCTAAACGGGGCGGAGACAGCCTCACGGACATCGTCAGCACTCACACGCTTCAGCTCATGCAATGTCGTGAGCTCGCTAAACGGAACATCCTTGATTGAGGGTTTCGGGGTGTGTGTCATCAACGTTCCTTAGATCAATCTTCCCTAGAAGGTTTCATCGAGGTCCGACAAGTCCGGAGTCCCCTGCTGACCAAACACGGGGTTAGCATTCGAGCCCTGCTGCCACGGCGCACTCTCCTGGGTACCACGTGAGTCGCTTGGCGCATCGGTCTGTGCTGGCGCTCCGAAACCCATGTGGCTGGTGTCATCCAGCTCATCGAGGGACAAGTCCGCGGTGTTGTCATAGGTATGCGCACCAGGGACGGAATCAGGGATGAGGTACTTGAAATCAGTGATCTTGCCGTACTGCACCACCGTGACCGAACGGGAAAGCTGACTGGTCAGTGCGGTTTGACTATCCACTTCCACAATGCGAGTGCGGGAGCCGTCAATCTCGGTGTAGCCCTCAGCGCCGCCAGCACTAGTCAACGCATTGGGGCTGAAGGCCTGCAAAGCGCCCTTTTCCTGATTCATGCCGGCGAGGAACTCGCTCGTGCTCTGGCTCCGGGCGCCTCCTTCCTCACGGAAGGTGACATGGCCCAGGTACTGCTGCAGACTGCGCGACATGCGCGGATCCGTGATGACCTTCTGCCACTCTTGCTGCTTCAAGTCGCGGTCCTTCATATAAGGGTGATCAAGGTTGCGCGAGAGGTTATCCAACGCAGTACTCGAACCGAGACCAGCCATTCCCCACATCTCATTGAGCGCCACGGCCGTGTGGCCAGTGCGGTTGCGCTCAAAGGTGTTATTCATGTCATCCAACATGGACTTCAGCGACCGGTGCGCCCACTCCGTTTGGAAAATATGGGAACGAATCTCATCCGTCATGCGCACAGCATCGTCACGGTTGAGCACGGCCTGGGCAATACGAGCGTTCTCCGGCAGACCCGACTGCGGAGTACGCAGGTGATCGCTCGAGGTTTCCTTGCGGCCGAATGGGGCGTAGATAGCACGGCCCAACAAGGCAGACCAGCTCAAGAACTGGTTGTAGGCATTGGAAATGCGCGCGATTTCCGCCGAAGATGTTGCCAGGTTCTGCGCTGCAATCTCTTGGTTTCGGGCAAGAAGCTTGCGGCGTTGCACGTAGTCAAAAATATCTCGCTGAGCCTTGGTAAACACCGCCCACGAGCACAGGAGGAAAAACAGAATCGCCACAATGACGCCCACCACATACCACGGCCAATCAAACCACTGCAGGTACTCACCGAGCGGCAGATCCTGGTTGTAGCGGCCAGCCACCATGTAGGTCAGAAGCGCAAGGAACACGAAGAGGACAACCCACATCGTGCGTAGCTTGCCGGTAAGAGCTTTGTTTTCTGCGTTGAAGTCACGTGCCTGGAAGCTGTTGGCCAGCTCCTGCAGCTCGCGGGCCATAGCGTGTGCCTCACGATATTTCTGCTGAGCATGGCCCAACTTATCCCACAGTCCCTGGCCTACCTTCCATGCAAAGGTGGTGCTGTTCTTCGCACGCCAGGAAGCAAACTCATGCTTCTTGCGGCTGACGGCTTCGTTACGGGTCTGCTGACTCGTGTACTCGATGTCGGCGGCGAAGCGTTCTGCGCCTACTGGGTCGAAGGGAGCCACCGTTGCCTGTGACTCATGCGTGTACCCCAAGGTACTGGTCATGAGTGGATGGAAGCCGTGGAAGGAAGCGCTGACATCCTGCACGGACTGGCCACCGTACTGCACGATGTACATGTTGCCCTGGTTATTGCGAAGCCCCTGGGTATCAATACTCTCGCGCCAGGAACCATCAACCAGTCCGAGCGCATAATCGTGATAGGCCTCCCAGGTGTGGGACAGCTGCGGCTCTTGGCCCAGCGAGAAGTGCTGTTCCTGTGCCACGCGCATCGTGTGTTCGCTGGCTTGGCGCAGTTCATCGACGCTGGTGGCACCGCTCCCCTTGCCAGAGTGCCCTGCCAGCACAACCTCAACACTGGAATTCTCGCCGTACAGCATCTTCTGGAGGAACGTGGCGGCGTTCTTGTTCATGGCACCGCGCTGGCCCTCGACCCAGTCCTGAGGCTTGCCGACGACCGTTGACCAGTACAGACGCAGATTATCTTTGAGCGCTGCCCAACCACTGACCTTGTGGGACTGTAGTTCCTCATAAGCGGTAGGTGCGCTCACCAGTGGGGAGATCTGCTGGTCAATGAACATCTTGGCGCACTGATCCGTGAGTTGCTCAGGGTTTGCGTAGTGCACAGCACGGGAAATGTTGTTGACCTGCGGCTGCGGAAGACGCTGAGTGGGGTCAAAGACGGCTTTCTTGACCTTGTCCTCAATGTCACTGGCGTCGATCGTGCGGTGGAAGGCACGCACAAGCCGGAAACGCTGGCGGTCACCGGTTTCGATGACTCGGTGTGTATCGGGGTCCAGCACGGCCGGCTCCGGCATGCCGCGCCACAGGCCGAAAATGCTGGCCACAGCAGGAGCAGCAAACTGTGCGAGCTCGAAACCATCCTTGGTCCGCTTGATGGGGCGAATCCGTGAGGAGGCCGGGGTTCCACCTTCTTCCGGGGAAAGCACGAGGTTGCTCCATCCCTGCAGCGGCATTACCTCAACGTTGTCCATCGGCAAGGCGGACAGCAGCAGACGAACGCGCAGGTTTGAGGCCTGAATCAGGCGCTGGCCGACTGCACTGACCCACTCCGTGAGCTTGTTAGCGTCCTGCGGTTGTTCAGCATCCATCGGATCAATGGTGGCGAGGAGGACGTCACCGGACAAGCCGCGGAGGGCATCATCAAGCGTCGACAAGCGCGCAGTGCCCTCCTCCGTAAAGGAACGCACAACCGCTCCGTTGGTGGGGTGCGCGTAGTCGATCCATACGAAGTCTTGTAGGAGGCCGACGGCACGCAAATCGCTCAACCGCGAGCGGATATCATCCGCAGTCGCGCCGTGCCCGAAGATAATTACGTTCGTCATTAGAAGGTGTCATCCAGATCGTTGAGGTTGAATTCCGGTGAAGTGGTCTGCCCGAAATCTGACTCTGAGGTACGTGCCTGCGGGCTTGGCTGCGCCACGGGATTCTCGGCCACGGTCTTGGCTTGGTCCAGGTAGTTGCGGATAACCGGCACCATGGCGATAACGTCTTCGGCCAAGTCGCGGTAGTACGGCGTCATGGATGCCACCTCGCGGGAGCGAATCTCTGCGAATGGCTTGTTCGCGCGGCCCTGACCTGGCAAGGCGTTGGTGTGGCCCGGAACGAAGTGATCAGCACCGCGTGCGAACTTGTCCAACTCCGCGACGAAGGTTTCGTAGCGATCCTGGATGGACGTGCCCACCGTGCCGCGGTTCGGCACTTCACCAGACGCAAGGAACTGCGCCAAACGGTGGACTACCGGGTGCGTTGATGCGCCGGAGTGAGCGAAGTCGAGTCCGTCGTCGAAAAGCCCGCGCAGCAACTGGTACGGATACAGCGATGATGCGAAGCCGTGAGGGCCGTTCTCCTGCACCTTGGCGTATGCGATGAAGATGGATTCCAGTACCGAGGACATCCAGTCCGACTTCTTGATCATGCGGCGCGGCGAGATGAGCATGGGGTTCGGGAAGTCGACCCAATTGTTCACGCCACCATCAGTGTCATCAAAGATATGGGCCGCGGCGTTGCTGGCGTCTGGGTTGGAGATGTACACGCGCCCGGTGATGCGGCCAATGATCCAACCGGCAACCATGGCCTGGCGCTCGGTCTCCGTGAGCGGCAACGCTGCCGGGAGCGGGCGGGTTCGGCGTTCCGACCACCAAGAACCATCGAAGTTGTCCTGCTTCTCAATGTCCTTGGCGATGTAGTTAAACATGGAGGAGAAGACAATCGGCGAGTAGTTCGGGTAGGAGCCGAAAATCTCGATGTGCTGAACATGATCCGACATGTTCAGGGAGTTGCGGAGAGCAACCGAGGACGGGCCGTCAATCTCCGGGCGGTTGAGCACGGACTCCAGCTGCGCAGCGATACCGCTCTCTGCGGAGCCGAGCTCAGCAAATGGGATATCGGAGAATGAGTAGGTGTACTGCACTGACTTGCCATGGATGCGCTGGACCATGTCGTCATTGACAGCCGCCAGCGGGCGGGCATAGCTCAGTGCCAACTGGAAGGCCTCCACGAAGCGGCGCTGGCGCTCTGCGTGCTCGACCTCGTTGATGTCTGGGGTCAGGGTGAGGTAGCGGCGGAGGTCGACCGAGTTGAACTTCTGGAACTCGTAATCACGACGGTTAATCCACTGGCGGGAGCGCTCGAGCAGATCCGTTGGACGAATCTTGGCGTGGTAGTGCGCACGCTGGGATTCACGGGACTCACCAGTCTGCGGGTGACGCGACAGGTACTTAGAAACCCAACCAGCACGGTTGGAATATGCATCGTTCGTGTGCTTCTGCGGTGCCAAAGTGTCATTCGGCGCTTGGGCCGCGTCGAGGGATTCCCACTCACCGCGAATAACGGAACGCACTGCGAAGGGATAAGCCTGCTCATAGTTGGTGACGTCCGCCGTGGACTGCTGGCCCTGGATGGTGCGCAGCATCTGATCCTTGTAGTCAACGATGAAGGAGTTGACGTCCGTGAGCATGATTTCGTTCTCGGCACCCTTGAAGCGGGTTTCGACAACCTCATCAATTTCCGTCGGCCATGCGTTGACTTCATCGGTGCGCACATCCGCAAGCTTGTTGGTTTCAGCGCGCTTGGACACTGCCTTCTCTAGCACGGCGTGGGCATCTGCCAGCTCGCGCTTGAGGTGGAAAAGGTTCTCGTCGGCATAATCCTGGAGAACATCCTTGAGCAGGTGTGCGATGGCCATGAGCGCATAGCTGTAGAACTGGTTGTAGTACAAGCCCATGAGTGCATTAACCGTCGGCGTCGGGTCCGTCATCTGGCCCTTACCGGTCAGCGGGCTCAGGATGGGATCCGCGCCCTCCGGCTTCGTCAGCACGCGGGTGTTTTGGTAGTAACCGGAGTACTCTCCTAGGACCGGCATGAGACGGTCGGAGTTCGTCAACACATCCGTAATCTTCGAGAGCATTTCGCGCACATAAGGCACGCCGACGGCCGCCAGCTCGCCCTCGACGGTGGCCAGCACGCTGTCAGTGAAGAAATTGGCGTAGCGGTAGACAATGTCATACGCAGCGTTGTTCAGTACGGAGGCAATCGCCTGTTCGTTGCGTGGGTCAGCCATGTTGCCTTCGAACTCGTCACGCCACTCGTTGACGTTACGGCCCTGGCCTACCGGGATGTAGTTCTGCAGGTACTTCGTTGCGCTATCCGCAGCCTGCTGAGCCTGGCCACCGAAAACGCTGTTGAGCCAGTTCCAGACGCTGCCGCTATCAATCTGACCGCCGTGCGCCCAGGACGGATCAAGAGTAATGGAGCTAAAGGCGTTGGGCAGGCGCTCCTCTAGCTTCTTAGCAATCTGCATCTCACCGGCTTCGGGGTTCTGCGGATCGAGGTGGCCGTTGAAGAGACGCTCAAAGGCGCTGCGAGCAAGACGCTGAGAGGAGTACTCGGCGAAACGGTCACGACCCATGGATACCTGGGCATAACCAAGAGAACCCCAGGGCAGGCGGCCCCATGGGGTACCACCGGTAGGGCTATCCCAACCGAAGAAACGGCGGCCGCCGTCACCCGCAGGGGTATTGGTCAATGCGTAGGAAACGAGGTTGTCGCTGGCCTTTGTGGATGCCATCAGGCCGGCCAATGCGCGGCCAAGACCACGATAAATGGACATGGCAGAACCATCGCCGAAACGTGCGCTGGTGGTGCCCATCTTGGAGCCAATCGGGAAAATTCGGCCGAAGGTCTGGCCCTCCGGCGGGTTACCCATATCGAAGGCTTCGAAGATGGCACGGTCATGCTTGCTGGAATTACCCATCTGGGCTGCCACGACTTCACCAAACATGGCCAGGGAGTTCGGCCAGGCGCCAGCCATGTCATCGGCCTTGTTATCGGAGAATATCTCCGGGGTGTACATGAAGACGAGGGTGCCCTGCGGATTCACATTCGGAATAGTAGTGAGCACGCGGCACACATCAAGGAACATCGAGGCACCGGCACCGCCCGCCATGGAGGAGACCACGAGGACGACCGGCTGGGAGTCACCAGTGTCAGAATCCAACTTGGTCTGCTTGTAATTCAAGCGGTTGAGTTCTTGGATTGCTTCCTGGGTGAACATTTCATCCACCGCTGCCTTGAGGGACTGGCGAATCTCCTTGAGGTGCGGCAGGGTCAGCATGCGGCCGATTGCGCGGTACTGGCCGGCACCATCAGCAAGCTTGACGTCATTGGACGCCGGGTTTCGGGTAGCCCAGGTGGCAATTTCACCGAGCTTGCCGGAGCGGCCGAGGATGCTGGATACTCCCTCGTCGAAGGTGTTGTAGTTCTGACGCGAACCAATGCCGACGTACTGGCCGCCGTTTTGAGTCACGTTGGGCAGTTTCTGCGGGCCGGCTTCCTCCTCAAGAGGCACGTCGATGTTGACGAACTGCCACGCCTTGGGCAGTTCGGTCATGTCCGGGTCAATGCTGCGCAGCTCCGCTTTGAGCTGATCCATCATGAACGCCAGGGTCTTGGCGCCGGAGCCACCGCAACCGACGACGAGGAACTTCTTCATCTTTAACTACCTTTCGAAGGGGCTTCGCTTCTGTGCTGTTGTGTGGTGCTAAACCGACTTAGTTCCGGGGTCCGAACCCGGGGTTCGGGGGAAAGCCGCCGTTGTTACCAGGGGTACCAGGATTGTTCGGGCGTTGCTGTCCCGGTTGACCGAACCCGGAGCCACCAGGCTGTCCTGGACCGCCTGGCTGATTCGGACGCTGTGGCTGGCCGAAGCCCTGTCCACCACCGAATCCTGGCCCTCCACCAAAGCCAGAGTGGCCGGGCTGATTCGGGCGGCCCGGCTGGCCGTGCTGCGGCGGGGTCTGCGGGGACGGTCCCGCAGGTTGCGAGGAACCAAAGCCACCGCGTTGCGGGGTATGTGGTTGACTGCCCTGGTGCGGAGCTCCTTGTGGTCCAGGCTGTGGGCCACCTTGCGGGCCCCACGGGCCCTGTGGAGCAGATGGTCCTGGCTGACCGGTGGGGCCAGACGGACCACCCGGTTGCTGAGGTGGGGTCTGCTGCCCTGCTGGCGGCGGGGACTGCTCCTTCTCAGCAGGGAACGCTACTTGGTCAAAGAGCGGCAGTGCCTGTCGGCTGATTTCCTTCGACATCTCGTCGTACTGGCTTGCTTGTGCCAGCGTATCGACGGTCAAGACGATCTCACCGGAGTCGCGGTCCTTCTGGTTACCAACAAAGAACCACTCATTCTGAATGGCCAGCGGCAGCACTGCGCGGTAACCGGACTTCTTGCCCTTGCCGGAAATTGTGCCGTCACGCTGAATCTCTACGTGCGCGGCAGTAAAGGGGCTCAGCCCCATCTTCACCTTGGCTTCATTGCGGCCCAGCTGAGCTGAGCGTGCCGAGGTCTCCACCGGTACTGCGCCCTGGAACTCATCCTTGCTCACGGCAAATGGACGGCCATTATCGGTGCGAACCAGGTTGGCCCCGTCGCGCTTGACCGGAATGGTCTTAACAAACATGCGTGGCTTTTCTGGAATACGACCAGAGAACCACTTCATGAAGTACAGGATGGCCAGCGGAATGAGCAGTGCAAGCAGAACTGCAAGAACAAATGCCAAGCCAAATGCGGACTTGCTCAAAGGAGCGCTCATGGAGCCCTGCAAGGTCAGCGGCAACTCCATCTGCTCGTTGTCTTCTGCTGACTGGAGATTAATTACCGGCTCCACGCGCAGCGGACCGTCAGCCATATTCTCCACGCTCAAAGTCACCGGAATGGTGGCTTTCTCGTCCTTGGACAGCTCCAGTGCAGAGTCCTCAGAGTTGTTCTTCGAGGACACAGCGATGGAGGACACTCCTCCAGGCAGCATGGCGTCTTCGGTATTCACTGTCTGGTCTGCAACCCACACCTTGCCCGGGCCGGTCACAGGGACGTCGACGGTAATTTCTTTCTCCGTCATCGTAATGGTCTGCGCCGAGCCAACAGTGGGCATGTTCACCGGAGTAATAGTCAGCGGGGTTTCGGCATTGATGGGATCCAGCTTGGAACCTGGACGATCCTTCGTGCCCTTCGTAGTGATGTCCACGCGAGTGACCAGCTGACCAGAGGCAGCGTTTTCTACTTGATCGAGCGGAATATCGACAGGCTGCCCATCAGTAATCGGGGCGTTGTCCACGAGAGTGACCGGGGAACCTTCCTCCGGTACGAACTCTGCGTGCAGCGTGCCCTCGCCCTCTAGCGTGCGGGCCTCACCTTTGCCGTCCACCAGTTGGCCCTTGAGTACCTGGTCGGAGTTAATTCCTCCTTCAACCTTGGTGCCATCCTCGCGCTTGAGGTCAAGGGTGAGACCGGGGACCATGACGACAGACGCAAGGTACTCGCCATCAGTGCCTTCAGCTACCTTGTAGCCGAAGGTCCATGCGCCAGCCCAGTCATCGCCATCCTTTTCCATAGCGATGTCCACCATGCCCGGCAGCTTATTGTTTTCGGTCACGGAGACCTTCGCGCCGGCCACCTTGGTGGTATCAGTGTGGAGCTCAACCACTTCACCATTGGGGCCGGTCAACGTGGGAATAAGGGTGCCTTCCTCCACCGAATTCTTCGGTACTGCAGACAGGCGCACTGGGGAGACGGAGTCATCCAGAACGAAGTCGAATTGGTCCTTCAGGTTTCCGTCTTTAGTCACACCACCCGAAGTCGGGATGAGATTTCGGAAGGCAGCGAACAAAGCCGCGGGGTCCTCACCAGCATCAAAGAACGCACCGTTCGGGGCACCTTGGCCACAGTCCTCGCCTTCTGCCATGCGTGTCAGCTGGCTAATCTGGTCCTGCGCTTCGGCAGCAGGAACCAGGCCGACATTAAAAAGGCGAATGTTCGAGTTGCGGAAAGCAGTTACTGAAGAATTAACCTCACACAGCTTGTCTTGTGCGCCCTTCAGATCATGTGCTTCGGCATCGGTGTAGTACTTGCCATCGGTAAAGAACACGATGGCCCGGCAATTGCTGCTCTCATGAGACGCGAATTCCTTGAGCGCACCTGAGTACGCAGCGCCGTAATTGGTTTCCAGATCAGAGACTCGGTCTTCCTGACGAAACTTCTCCAGCTCGCTGTCCAGGGCATCTTCCTTACCGGAGACGTTGGTCCAGCCGCCGTATTCGGCAGGGTCACTGTAGTACTCAGAACCGAAACCAGCGAGCTTGACGTTGATGTCGGCGCCGTTATCCTCGCCGAGGTTAGCCAGCTGCTTCACAATGTCCGCCGTAGCATCCACGCGGAAAAAGTCAGCATCCGTAGGCGTTGAGCCTTCGTAACCAACGAGCGACGCCGATTGGTCCAGAACAAAAAGCAGGTCCGCGGATTTCTCGCTCGCGATACACGAGCCGAAGTCAGACAGGTTCTTTTGGGAGACTTCAGAAAGCTTGGACTCAGAACCGATACCTTCGCGGTGTTCCTCCGGAGCAGGCTTGTCCTCTGGGTGCTCGTCAGTTTTGTGGTCGCCGTTGTCCTCTGGGTGGTCTTCGGGTTTGTCGTCCGGATTCCCTTCCGGATTATCCGGCGCGGGTGCATCCGGAGCCGGAGGCGCCCCAGGAGCTGGTGCATCAGGAGCCGGTGGGGCTTCTTGCGCTACGGCTCCCAAGCTACCGCCGAAACCGGCAATCATCGCTGCTGCGGACAAAGCTAGTGCACGAGTGAACTTCTTCATTAGGCGCCAACCGCCTTTCCTACATAGAAGGCGATTTCCACCGCAGCGACAATGACGAGAAGGAAACTACCACCCATAATGACGCGGTAGAGCAAGGTTTGTGTGGTGTCCTCAATGTAGAAGGTCTCTGCTTGCCGCTGCGTGTTCTTCAAGGTGTACAGGCCCAAAAGAACAAAGGTAACGATGCCCGCCAGCAGCCATCCAAAGATCGCGAGGCCAAAGTACAGGCCCTGCGTCGGCGAAGCAACGAGGGGCGCCACGATAAGCAAAATCAGCGCAATAACTGCAGACACACCTGCTGCGATGAGCAGTGACCACGGTCCCTTCGTCGGCTCGCTCGGCGTTGCGACCTGGCGGCGGAAGTCCGGGGTTGGGGAGGACTGGCCAAAGCCATCCGACGAGCCCGGCGCGCCAAAGCCCGAACCGGAACCGGAACCAAAGCCGGAACTTGGGCCCGTGCCTGCGCTCTGCACTGAACTGGGGTTAGGGTTCGGGTTCTGCGTCGGATTGGGAACACCAAATCCGCCGGATCCACCGGGCGCACCGAACCCAGAGCCGGCGTTGTGTCCTGCGCCGGGGTTCGGCGTGGGCGCACCTTGTGGAGGGCGCCCGCCAAACTGTGGTGACGAACCTGGGGAACCAAATGTCATAGCGATACCTTCTCTATAACGGTGTTTGCCCCGACCGACCTCCCTCTCCTCCCTGCATAAGTGCGTAGAAGACAAAGAATCAGCCGGAGTGCTGAGAGCATTGAGATATAAGGTAGTCGCAGTCTCGGACACGTTCTTCTCGTGCTGACCTAAAAATTCGAACGCGCCCGAATTTCTTCGAGCGCTCAGCAAGCACAGCAGACAAGAAACGTGCAGGGAACACGACAACACTGCAAGCAAAAGAATGCCATAGTATGGCCACCTTTTCTGCCCAGTTCAGATAACTTTCTGACTAATAACCTCTTAATGGATCCCAAAAACAACCTGCTCATCTGCAGTTTTCGTTCGCAATGACACCACAGGGATTACTCCCCAGTAGTAGCGCTTGATCCACCCCATTTCTAGTTCCCCCATCTTCATGGAAAAATGCTGTGTCATGACAACTCAATCGGCAACCGCAACCACCAAATCCGGTGGCGAGAGCATCCGATTCATCCCGGTACATTCCACTCTGTACCCGTGGCTGGTCACGGTGTTCGTCGTCACGTTCCTCATCTCGAACATCAACGCCACGAAGGGCGTCCAGCTGGGCCCGCTCATTACCGATGGCGCCTTCTTCCTCTTCCCTCTTGCCTACATCGTGGGCGACGTTCTCTCTGAGTGCTACGGCTTCAAGTCCACCCGCCGCGCTGTCTACATTGGCTTCGCCATGGCTATCCTTGCCGCGCTCTCCTTCTACATCGCCATCTGGCTGCCCGCCGCGGACTTCTACGAGGGCCAAGAAGCTTTCCAAGCAACTCTCGGACTGGTTCCGCAAATTCTTGCCGCCTCCTTGGTCGGCTACGTTGTGGGCCAGCTGCTCAACTCCTTCACCTTGGTGAAGATGAAGGCCCGCTCGGGCGAGAAGGGTCTCATTGCCCGCCTTGTTGCTTCCACCGTCGTCGGCGAGTTCGGCGATACCCTGTTGTTCTGCGCCATCGCAGCGCCCGTCATCGGTATCGATTCCTTCAGCGGCTTCCTGAATTACGTCATCGTGGGCTTCTTGTGGAAGACCGCCTGCGAGGTCATCATGCTTCCGCTGACCACGCTGGTTATCTCCTGGGTCAAGCGCCGCGAGGACTACGTGCCTATCGACGAGGCCGAAACCTCTACGGCAGCGCCGTCTAAATAGCAGCGCCCCGTCCCGAACTTTCACCCCCTTGGCACGCACTGTGCTGAGGGGGTCTATTTCTCTCTTCCTTTCATCCATCATGAGTAATACGATGCATTCACAGTGACAAAGGAGAATTAATGGCTGCAGAGGACTCCGGCGAGAGGTTTAGCCTCGATGAGGTCTTAAAGGACATCTACGATGCATAAGCATCTACGAACGTCCCTCCTCCCTTTCCTTGGCCTGACCACGGCCTTAATCCTTGTGGCGTGCTCGGGCGCCGAGGAAGTCACCACGTCGTCTGAAACGACGAGCGGCGCGGCCGCGTCGGAGTCGATGACGGTGAGCAGTGAGACGTCGCCAAGCGCAGCGCCCAGCACCACCCCTACCCCGCCGCCGCTGAACCAAGGCCCGGCGCCCGCCCTGACCGGCACGTTTGAGATGGACGGCCCAGCTACCATCACTGGCGCTACCTACGATTCAATGCCTTTCGTCCTGCCCCTCAACCCCGCCGGGCCACAGGAGACGATGGTGCGCTGGGTGCAAGACTGGGGTGAGTCACCCGCCACGGCAGAACAGGGCACCACCTACGTGTTGGGCCATGCGTGGGGCCAGCAGAAACTGGTGTTCAACCCTTTCTCTGAGGTGGTCACCGCCAACGTCGATCTGAGCAACCCCACCACCGTGGAGGGCCTCGACGGGGCGCAGGTGCAGCGCTTTGCGACGTCCACCCTCAACGGCTCCCACATCCGCATGACCTCCGAGGGCGGTGCGGGCCGCGAGTGGATCGTGGATAACGCCTTCCTCATCCCCAAGGAACAACTGGGCAGCGACGCCGACCTCATGGATACCGACGTGCCTGGGCGCATCGTACTCATCGCCTGTGCGGTAGACGGTGCCTCAGACTTGGAGTACAACGTCATCGTCACCGGTCACTTGGCGTAATAACGCCCCATAAACTCATCGCGATAAGCCTCGTAATAGCCACCATCGATGGACTCCCGGATGTTATCCACCAGACGAATCATGAACTCCAGGTTGTGGATAGTGCACAGCGTGCCGGCCAGGAATTCCTTGGCTTTGAGCAGGTGGTGGATGTAGGCGCGGGAGTAGTTCTGCGAGACGTAACCACCGAATTCCTCATCCACGCCAGCAAAATCCCGCTTGAAACGCGCATTGGTGAGGTTGAGACGTCCGTCGAGGGTGTAGACGCCACCGCGGCGCGCCAGGCGGGTCGGCGCCACACAGTCAAAAGTATCGGCACCAGCCTCAACGGCGGTAAAAATATCATCCGGTTCAGAGATCCCCAGCAGGTGCCGGGGCTTATCGACGGGCAACTCATCGCATACCCAGCCCACAATCGTGCCCAGGTTCTCCTTCTCCAATGCGCCACCGATGCCGAAGCCGCCGAAGCCGCGACGGCCATTCGCCTCGGCACGATCGGAGAGCTCCACCAGCCCGCGCGCGGCCTGGCGGCGCAGGTCCTCATACTGCGCTCCCTGGACCACGCCCCACAGGGACTGGCGCGGCTTCTGCGGACCGCGGGCGAGCGTAAGGCGGTCGTGCTCATCGAGACAGCGCTGCGCCCAGCGGCGCGTGCGCTCCACGGATTCCTCCTGGTAGGTACGGGTATCCACGAGCGTGGTGAGCTCGTCGAAGGCAAACATGATATCCGCGCCCAAGCCATGCTGGATCTGCATGGAGACCTCCGGGGTAAAACGGTGCGTGGAGCCGTCGATGAAGGATTTAAAGTCCACACCGTCCTCATCCACTTGCGCCATGCGCTCTTTCTTGGCCGCACGGATGTCGGAGTCCGTCAGGTCTGCCACGTCCATGGCGAGTACCTTTTTAAAGCCCACGCCGAGTGACATGACCTGGAATCCGCCCGAGTCGGTATAGGTCGGCCCATGCCAATTCTCGAAGGCGGCCACGCCGCCGGCCTCGTCCACGATGTCGTGGCCCGGCTGCAAGTAGAGGTGATAGGCGTTGGACAGGATGGCTTGCGCTCCGGTCACACGAATCTGCTCCGGGGTCAGCGTTTTCACCGTGGCCTTGGTGGCCACCGGGATGAACGCCGGGGTCTGGATATCTCCATGCGGTGTGTGAATAACACCGGTGCGGCCGTGCTTTCCCGGTTGTGCTGGACCGCTCAAGTCCATCTCCTTCTTTACGTCGAAGGAAAGGTCGGTCTCCAGCAGCGGCTTAGGGTGAGTCATAGGGAACTATTCTACGGGCTGCTCTGCTTTACCTTCCGCTTCACGGGATGCTGCCGCGTGTTTGCGCTCCCACTCTTCCTCGAGTGCGGTGCCCTCGATGTCCAGCTGCGGAATCAACTTGTCCAGCCATTTCGGCATCCACCAGGTGGTGTGCCCCATGAGGAACATGGTGGCGGGGACGAGCGACATGCGGACTAAGAAGGCGTCGAAAAGCACGCCCGCTGCCAGCGCAAAGCCGAAGATCTGGATGAAGGGCAGGGGCTGGCTGATAAAGGCCACGAAGACGGAAATCATGATGATGGCCGCGGCGGTGACCACGCGGGCACCGGCGGTAAAGCCGGCGATGGTGGCCTCGTCGTTGGCGTTGTACTTGCTGTACTGCCCGCCGCTGCCCTGCGGGAAGCGGGAGAAATGCTCGCGCATGCGGGTGACCAGGAAGACCTGATAGTCCATGGCCAGGCCGAAGGTCACGCCGATGAGGAAGATGGGCATGAAGGAAATCAGCGGGCCCGGCGCGGGCACCAGGCCGGTGAGGCCGTCCTGCCACACAAGCACGGTCAGGCCGAAAGCGCCGCCGACGGAAAGCAGGAAGCCCAGGCCCGCGACCAACGGGACCAAGATGGAGCGGAACACCGCCAAGAGCAAGATAATGGCCAGGCCCACCACGATGGCGAGGTATGGCCCCATGGCCCCTTCAAGGCGCTCGGTGATATCGAGCTGCACCGCGGTCAGGCCCGTCATGCCGATCTCGGCGCCGGTGGCATCCTCCAGCTCCGCGCTAGCCGTGCGCAAGGCGGAGGCGGTGCCAATCGTGGCCTCATCCGTCGGCGCTGTGGTGGGGCTGACCATGATCTGCGCGGACTTCATGTCTTTGCTCACGCCCACCAGCTGGGCGTGCTTAACGCCGCCCACCTGGTTGAGGCGCTGTACGGAATAGATGAAGGAGGAAAGCGCGGCCTTCTTCTGCTCATCTTCTTCGCCTTCTTGGCCCTGGATATAGGGCTGTAGCGCCGCGGATTCCGGGTTGGCATTGGCGCCATCCACGATCACCAGGAAGGGGCCGTTGATGCCGGGACCAAAGCCTTCGGAGAGCAGGTCCGCCGCCTTGCGCTGGGTGGTATCCGGGTTGGAGGTGGTATCCGCTGGCAGGGCCAGCTCCATGTGCAGGACCGGGGCGGTCAAAGCTCCGAGGCCGAGCACCACCAAGGCCATGACGATGCCAGGGGCGCGCTGCACCGTGCGCACCCAACGGTTGCCCATCGTTGCTTTCGTGCGGCGCGGGCGGCGCTTCGTGGGGTTGCCGGCCACGCCGGGGATGCGCCCGGCGAAGGCCTTATCACCGAGCAGGCCCAGCATCGCGGGCACCAAGGTCAGCGCGACGAGCACTGCCATGAAGACCGTGCCCGCAGCGGCCAGGCCCATGGCGGTGAGGAAGCTAATGCGCGCCACGAGCAGCGCGAAGAGCGCGATGAAGACCGTCGCGCCGGCAAAGACCACCGAGGAACCCGCCGTGCCAACGGCCATGCCGGCGGCATCCGGCCCATCCATGCGGGAGCGCTCCTGCCGGTAGCGCGACATGATGAACAGCGCATAGTCGATGCCCACGGCCAGGCCAATCATGACGGCCAGCACCGGGGTGAGGTTGTTCAGCTCAATCCAGTGGGTAGCGATCATGACGCCCATCGCGCCCAGGCCCACGCCCACGACCGCGGAGATTAGCGGCATGCCCGCGGAGGCCAAGGAACCGAAGGTAATAATGAGGACGATAAACGCCACGGCCAGGCCAATGACCTCAGAAATCGAGTTGACCTGGATTTCATCACCGAAGCCCGCGCCGCCGGCCTCTACTTCCAGACCCGCCGCACGGCCGATGTCCATGGCCTCATGGACCACATCTTTATCCGCAGGGTCTACCGAATAGGGGCTTTCCGCATCAAAGTCGAAGGTGGTGTAGGCGATGGTCTCATCGGCATTGACCATGGCCAGGTTATCGGCATCCGCCCGCGCGGTCTCCTCCGGCAAACCCATGGAGGTGAACTGCTCGATGACCTGCTGCTGAAGTGCTGGCGATACCTCAAGCGGGTTACCCCAGCGCTGCTGGCTGCCCTCCGGGATGTCCAAGCCCTCAGCAATGTGGTGCACCACGTCCCCGACCGCTTCCTTATTCTGCGGGTCACTGAGCTTCTGCCCTTCCGGGGCCTTGAAGACGAGGTTGACCGACGGCGCATTGGCCGGGTTACCGTTCTCCGGGAAGAGCTCCACCGCGCGGCGGGTGGCATCAATAGCGGGCGTGCCGCTGATGGAGTACTCCGTGGTCATCGGCTTCATCAAGCTCAAGGTCGCTCCGCCTGCAGCCGCCACGATGAAGATCCAGGCGATGATGACCTTCCATCGGTTGATGTAAGACCAGCGGCCTAGGTGGTAAAGCAGCTTTGCCACGGAAATTCCCCTTCACATGCGCGATTATTGCTCGCGGAAGCTTTGGTGGTGGACATGAATGTGCACCAGTTTAACCAGTTGGGCTGTGAAGCCCTAACGGTATCGCACGCCCAGCTGGGCACCAGGATGAGATGAAAGCGCCGCGAAAAGAATCATTCCAAGCGGGGGTACCGGCAGTAAAGACCAGCAGATCCTTCGCAGCGAACTGGTGTACTAAACCATCATCCCCCCAAAGTCTTTCCTAGGAAATCCCAAGCAATACTAACTACAGTCCCAAGACCAAGGGCTTTCCGTCCGCTTAGATGAAGACATCGCATGAGCAAACGACAAGCCGCTTAAGCCAGTTCAACGGGAGTAGGTATATCTTGACCTCATTAGAGGACCCCCACCTTCGGTTTGATCCTGTCATCTCCAGAACCCTAAGTTTGACGGGCGATTCATCGAAATTGGAAGTGATGGCTAAGACATTCCTCGCGGTGTCTGCTCCATTCCTCGAAGAGATTCCTCCGGAAATCATTAATCGACTTAGAGAATCCGAGTTCTCCAAAAATCTCGAGAGCGCGGAGCGATGGCTCAAGGCGAGTGATGAGAGAACCCATCAAGCACAAATAGACCAAGAACCAGATGAATTGATTATCCACTATGGCAAGGTATCTGCCCTTGCAGAGGCTGCTTGCTGCATTGACCCATCCAATGTGGACAAACAAAATTTGTTCTACTTCTTGATGAGCCTGAGCTCGGTGGTCGTCGATCCACAAGTAATCATGGCTAGACAATTCAATGAGGCCTAAGCTCGCACATAGCCAATTGCACACCTGCGATGTGTACCTACTTCATTACAAAGGAACAGCACCCTCAGCCATATCTGCAGTACGTGGCGAACGCGCCACGGGCAAGAACGACGCAACGGCTGCGACTACCAACGCAGCTGCCAAGGCAACCGCCGCAACACCAGGCTGAGAAGAAAGTGCCGCGAAAAGAATCATTCCAAGCGGGGTACCGGCGGTAAAGACCAGCTGATCCTTTGTAGCGAACTGGTGCACCAGACCATCATCTCCCAAAGACTGCCCGAGAGAATCCCACGCAATGCCTGCAGCAGTCATCAACAAGGACGCAGCGGCACCAACTGCGGCGATGAGCACGAAGACAGAGGAGAATGCCAAAGCCAGGATCTGCCCGGCCAGAAGAATCAGCATCAGGATTTGCAGGGTACTAAAACGAACCCGATCTAATGCCTTCAGAATTGTTGCGGCTGAGCCAATCAGCGAACCGACCGCAAGCGCAGTTGCCATAAACCCCCAGGACTTTTCGTCGAAATTATTCATAATCCATGTAGGTCCAGCGCTTCCCAGGAAGCCGTTGACAATTGCCGCGACCAGCCAAGTGCCGAGCCCTACCCGCACCCAGCTCGGGAGCGTTGGGGACGTAAGAGGCCTGTTCGGACTCGATGAACCTGCGCTGTCCGGTCCTGGTTCAGCCGCTGCGACATTAGAGCTTTCGCCTGCTGGTTCTCTGCGTACTGAGAGAAACGGAAGAACAAAGAGCATGGCCACGAGGAAAGTGGCGCCGTCGATAAGCAATACCGTGTTAAACCCCAAGGTGAGCACTGCCGCTGTACCGATGAGGGGGCCGGCGATAAACAGCACATCACCGAGCATCGACAGGGTTCCGTTGACGCGGGTGCGCTGCTCATCGGAAAACAGCTGCGACAAGAGGCTAAACCTTGCTGGCCCAAAGAATGACGAGGCACAACCGTACACGCAGCTTGAGAGCGCGAACGCAGCAATGGAATCGCCGCGAGCAACCACCCACGCCACGAGTCCCCACTGCGCCAACATCCGAACGACATCACTACCCAGCATCCAGGTCACTGGCCGGTGAGGTGGCGGCAGCTTTCGGACCACTAAAGAACTGACGAAGCGGCCCGCCCACAGCGCGATAAGCACCACCGTCAAGCCGCGCCCCGACGGATCTACTCGGTGCGCCTGAAGCGCAAAAGCAATCGGGATGAGGCCGTCACCTAACCCAGAGACGACAGCGGCTACGAAGACGAGCGAGAACGAAGTTTTAAAAGAAAGACTATGCATCAATCCCAACATCTTATAGTGTTCTGAATCATAGTATTTAACTATAGAGAGTCAGGGCACACCTCTCGCCCAGTCAAAGCTTTAACCGCTGAAGTGCTTTAGGAGACCCCCATGTCCACTTTCGTCATCGTTGCCGTCGCGGCCATCCTGCTCATTGCCATCCCAGCAGGCATGATGAGCCGGCGGATTCACAAACGCACGGAAGACCACGACCCCGAGGCACGCCAAGCCGCGCTGGATTTCCAAAGAGATGTTGATAGAGGGCGGGCCGGCTTCTAAAACATAAAAAGACCGGCACCCCAGAGCTAAAAACTGGAGTGCCGGGTGTGGCGGTGGCGGCGGGATTTGAACCCGCGGTTGGGGGTTACCCAACATTCGCTTTCGAGGCGAACACCTTCGGCCGCTCGGACACGCCACCGCGTTCCAGATTACGGGAGTCATCCCGAGTGACAAAATCGCTGCCCACACCATACGGCGGGGACAGCGATTCAGCTATTTGAGGCTATGAATTAGTCCTTGAGGCCACCGATGACCTCGTTGGCCTTATCCTTGACGCCCTCAACGGCGTCGGAAGCCTTCTGCTTAGCCTCGGAGGTGACCTGGTCGGCCTTGCCCTCGTTCTCCAGCTTCTCGTTATCGGTCAGGCCGCCAGCAGCTTCCTTAGCCTTGCCGACGAACTCGTCCTTCTTGTTCTCAAAATCACCCATGGTTTTCTCCTTTATTCTCTACTCTTTCACGTGGGCCACCCAGCCTACACCCGAATTGCAAGGCAGCTCCGGGGCCACTAACCAATTCAAGGGCTAAGCGCCACTGCCACGCAGACCCCCGAAGAAGCCCGTGAGCAGCTCCGCGCATTCTTCCTCCAGCACACCGCCGCGTA
Source organism: Corynebacterium sp. MSK218 (assembly GCF_030232655.1). Lineage (NCBI taxonomy): Bacteria > Bacillati > Actinomycetota > Actinomycetes > Mycobacteriales > Corynebacteriaceae > Corynebacterium > Corynebacterium sp. MSK218. The sequence goes on along the minus strand of NZ_JASPGN010000016.1, from coordinate 30,525 downwards.
CCTCGGGAACGTGGAGGGCGCCGGGGGCGCGGAGGACGTCGACAAGCGAACCGCACGCCCCCGTCTTCGGCTCAAAAGCACCAAAGATCACTGAGGACACCCGGGAAGCTTGAATCGCGCCCGCGCACATCGCGCAGGGTTCCAAGGTGACAACCAGCTCGCAGCCTTCCAGCCGCCAGCCATCGCCATGCACACGCACCGCCTGGCGGATAGCTTCCACCTCTGCATGCGCGGTGGGGTCATTGAGCTGCTCGCGGCGGTTAACGCCGGTGGCGAGTTCGTTGCCGGAGGCGTCGTAAAGCACGGCGCCTACCGGGATATCCCCCGCCGGCGTGGTGCGCACGACCTCCAGGGCGCGGCGCATGCGGGCCTCCGCGCGCACCAGCCCCGCCGCCGGTTTAAGAGTCATCCGAGTCGAGGCCGTCGATGAAATCCTCCAGCTCGTCACCGAAGCCCAGCTCGCCGGCGATGCGCAGGAGCATGTCGGAAGGCCAGTCCTCATCGTTATCAATGATGTAGCCCACCTGGTCCTCATCGAGGCCGAGGTCAGCGAAGATATCGAAATCGCCATCACCGTACGGGTCGGCGTCCTCCCACTCGTCTTCGTCCAAATCCGGGATATCGATATCACGCAAGTCGAGGAAATCCGCGGCGAAGTCGTCTTCGGCGGCATAGGTGGCGTCGGAAAGCAGCATACGCACATCCCCCGGAACCGGGCGCACGACGACGAAATAATCATCCTCCACGCACAACAGCGCAAAGGCCGCGCCCTCGGAACGCAGGTTGCGCACCGCCTTAATGGAGGTGTTGACGTTAGTGAAGTCGTCCTCGAAGGGGCGAATCACCCAGCCCTGCTCGTGGCGGGCGACGGTGATGGAAAAAGACAGATCGTCGTGGCTCATACCTCGTCAGATTAGTCGGGTTGTGCCACAATTGTCACCGTGAGTTCTCAAGATGTTCAACGCCCCGTCTGCATTATCGGCCTCGGCCTCATTGGTGGTTCCCTGCTGCGTGACCTCGCCGCGAGCAACCACTCTGTGTACGGCTACAACCACTCCACCTCCGGTGCCCGCATTGCTGTGAAGCAGGGCTTTGACGTTACCGATGACCTCCCCGCCATTCTCCGCCGCGCTGAGGAGGACAAGGCTCTCATCGTTATCGCGGTGCCGATGGATGCGGTGGCCTCAGTTCTTGACTCCATTCAGGAACACGCCCCGAGCTGCGGCTTTACGGACGTCGTCTCGGTGAAGGCGGAAATCCGTCAACTCGTTGTTGAACGCAATATGCACCCGCGCTACGTGGGCGGCCACCCCATGGCGGGTACGTCCAAGTCCGGGTGGGAGAACTCTCAGACCGGCCTGTTCAACCGCGCTGCCTGGGTTATTACTTATGACTACGCCGCTGAGTGCGAGGCTCGTGGCGAGCGTATCCCTGCGGAATGGGAGAAGATTTTCGCTGACGTTGTCCGCATGACGCAGATGGTCCACGCGGAGGCCGTGCCGGTTCGCGTGGCGAACCATGATGCTGCGGTTGCTCGCATTTCGCACCTGCCGCACGTGCTGGCAGAGACCCTCGCGGTGGTGGGCGATAATGGCGGCATCCTAGCACAGTCCCTAGCAGCTGGCTCCTTCAAGGACGGCACGCGCGTGGCCGGTACCCGCCCGGATCTGGTCCGCCAGATGTGTGAGACCAACGCGACTGCCCTGGTCACTGCTTTGGATGAGGCGATTGAGTTGATGCAGTCTGCCCGTGACTCGCTGGCTTCGGATAAGCCTTCCATCGCCGAGCTTGCCGACGCTGGCTACAGAGCCCGCACCCGCATCGAAGCCCGATCCGGTGCTCGTAAGGAATCCGTGTCTCCGGTCAAGATTTCTTCTCGCCCGGTGCTGCGCCTGCACCCAGGTGCACCGAATTGGGTAGCGCAGTTGCGCCAGACGGAATCCTTGGGTGGGCGCATCGAGATCTTCTAGCCGGCTGGTGGGCTTCCCGGCCCAACTTCTAAGCTCCAGAAGGGCCCTGCTCTGGAGTTCTTTCGACCCGCTGAGCACATTCCTGTCCTTGGTCGGCGGTTTCACCGTGCCCACACCGCTGCGGCACAAGGTCTCTTTAATACGGTCCCCTTGCTCTGGTCCCTTTGCAGTGCAAAGGGACCACTTACGGGCAGTTTTCCTTACTCAGATGGTCCCTTTAGTCAGCGAAAGGACCAAACTAAAGGGACCAATATAAAAGGACCATCTGCAACAGCTTGCCTCGCCCGTTCTGGCGGAGAGCATCAGCCGGAGGGCAGTTCTGTCCATAAAGCAGTTTTCAAAAAGCGTCTTGCAAATGGCATCGGCCGGACTGTGAAGTAGCATGCACGGCGGTGCGCGGGGTGTTTAGTCGCGGAACGTGTCATCGCGGCGCTTGCGAGCTTGGGACTCATCGCGCGTGATGCCGAGAAGCGGGTAGCCCATGAGGCCCGCTGCTAGGCCTACCGGCAATAACCACAACATGCCGGAGGCCAGCCACAGCACTAGGCCGAAAATGGCTCCGGCGATCAGACAGGGAATGAGTTTCTCCTTCATGGAGAAATAGCCTAGTTGGTGCGCTTCTCAGCGCCAGACTTGCGGTTAAGCACACGCGAGAAGATGGCGATCGCGATAAGTCCGACTACCGCGGTAATGCCCGCTGGCCACGCGACAAAGGCACTGACTTGCATCGTTGTTGGTGGCGCCGGGGAGTTGTCGGCATTAAGAACGCCGTCGGTATCGCGGCCGCTGATAACGTCCTCGATCCAATCGCGGACTTCGACCACCGACGTGATAGCAGCAGTCGGGGAAGGCAGGTCCGGATCTGCATTCGACGTGCCAGCGGTGGCCACGCCAACGAGGCGGCCGTCGACGAAGAACGGCCCGCCGGAGTCGCCGCCCTGCATGCCTTCGCCATTGAGGGACTTCACGTCCATGATGGCAGCGGCAATCATCGGCCCTACTCCCCCAAGCTCACTAGCTGGGATGCTTTCCGCGCCGCCTGGGCCCGAGGTGATGTCTGGCATTTCGCCGCCCTTCATCACCTGGGGAGCGTCGGGCGAACCAGGGGCGGGAGCGACCATTCCGCCAGGTCCGTTCGGTGCGGGAACGGCCATGCCGCCAGGAGCCATGCCACCGGAATCACCGGGCGCAGTCGCTTCTCCTCCTGGCGCTACCGGCGTCATTTTCTCGCCTGACTCGTCAGGGCTCGCCGGCGGGGTACCGCCGGATAGTAGTTCGCCGACTTCCATCTCGGCCATCGGCAGCTGACCCTTGCGGGCCATGCGGGAGCTGCTGCTCCAGCCATAGAAGTGGCCTTTGTCGCCGGCGGTGGGAACCGCATCCGCGAGCTTGGCGGGCTTGACGCCCTCGACGGGTTCGGTCAGGTGCATAAGGCCGGCGTCGATAGTCGGTGAAACCGCCCAGGAGTCCACGTCATACACGCGGGTGTCTTTACCCTGGCCAAAGCGGGCCTGCGAGCCCTCGTTGTTGACGGATTCGAGGCAGTGGCGGGCGGTCAGCACCCACTGCTCGGCCACCAGCGTGCCGGTGCAATCGCCAAAGTTGCCGATCTTGCCCATGCGCAGCGCAGCCACGGCAGCGCTTTCCTCCGACTGGGGAGCGGGCTGTGCAAACTCCAAGGCCATAGCCGGCGCAGTGCCTACCCCCACGACTACAAAGCTGGCCAGGGCAGAAGTTATCTTTCGTGCCTTCATTACGCGGCTACCTCCTTGATTGCCCAGGCCACGGCCCTTTCAGCCGGGCCTTTTCCGAAGAACTTCTTCCACAGCGCGCTCATCAAAAGGAATGCGAGCACAAAGCCTGCTGACGCCATGGTGTTGTGCAGCGAGATGTGTGCCTGCCAGTAGCGAGCCGTGAGAATGTGCAGGATATAAATGGTCAAGGACATCGAGCCCAATGCCGCAAAGGGGAAGGTCAGGCGCGGCAGCTGTCGGCCAATGATCAGGCACAGGTGCAGCACGACCGCGGTGACCGCCACGGAGAGAAGGATTTCACCAAGCACACCCGTATGCCCGGTAAAACGCAGCCAGCCGGGGATTTCCGGGTTGAAGCGCTGCCACAGACCGATGCCGGTAACGACGACGGCCACCGCGGTCGTGATGGCTTGGGTGCGGGTGGAGCGGGTGAGGTAGACGTCGTAAAGCAGCATGCCTGCCACCATGTACGCCAGGAACGCCACGAGGGGATAGACCTGCGGGAGGGTGTAGGGCGCGTAGAGCACCGTGGCGCCCGCAGTGGCCAGCGCAAAGAGCAGGACCTTCCAGCCGGTGGCCAGCGGCGGCACCCAGGCGGTGAGAGCCATGGCCACGCCCATGACCACGAGCACCACCTGAATCTCACCGCCCACGGGCAGCAAGGCCACGCCGATGAGCATGACCAGCAGGCCGCGCGCGACCAGCTTGAGGAAGACCCGCAGCGAGTAATCGCGGGCAAGAATCATCATCGTGGTACCTGCGATAATGGCGAAGCCCGCCGCCGGCAGCCCGGAGAGCACCACTTTGGTGCTCCACACCAGGTTGGCCATGTGCAGAATAATCATCCCGATGATGGCCAAGGAACGTGCAATATCAAGGCCCACTATTCGGGCACGCGCTGACACCTATTCATCTCCTTGCAGTTGAAAACGTCGAAAGACCGACCAGTGGCTCTGGCCGGTCTTCTTATTTGTGGTCGTTTTCAGCTCTGCGTTTCACTCAGCGCTGCGTGATATGTGTCTCAGCGGGTAAGCGCGATAGCGTTCTCACTGCCCACAAGGTAAACGCGCTCAGGGCGTTGTGTTTTACAAACGAACGCAGTAACCATATCTCTGCTTTAGTCACGCCACTTAACGGACAACAGCCATGTTCCTTTATTGCTTGGTACGCATACTCCAATGCCGCTCTGGAATTCCCGTAGGCACCAGTGTTTCCTCGGGGTCATCTAAGGAAACTACTTGGACTACCGATGTCCCCTCTACTGCAATGGTTCCCACTGGCACCTTGACAGTAGCTGCCTGCGCAATGGGCGAAGCACCTGCTACGGTTGCCATCGACAGAGCAGCCGCTCCGATAAGTTTCACGTTTACTTTCAAAGCTCCCCCCAAACCAAAATGAAAATGAATTCTAACAGCAATAATGCCATACTTCAGCTATTAAAGCAGGCCGCGTCTGACATAGATTCTTCCCATTTCCCAATCACCGCCACCTTCATACAGCGCTTGGAAACTCTGTCCGAGCAGTACCCCAACGAGGACGGGACCATCAACTCCGATCGGTTGGCCCTATCACTCATAACAATGATTGGAGCGCTTGAAGAACGGAGCAACTATTTAGAGGAAAAGCTGCAGGCTGCCGTTCCGAAACGATAGTCAATCGGTCGAATATGCTTGATGCATAGCTGGCCCGTGCCGACAGGACACACCGCGCTATCTTTGACACTCCTAAACCCGTGATTGACGTCTAAAGACTGACCAATGGTTCTGCTTGGTCGCATCTATGGTCGTTTTCAGCTCTGCGTTTCACGCAGCGCTGCGTGATGTGCGTCTCAGCGGGTAAGCGCGATAGCTTGACCCCCACGCACGAGGTAAATGCGCTGAGGCGTTGCGGAGGCATCCGAATCCACCATCACCTTCGCCGGTTCGGACAGGAACGTAATGAAGGGAAGGTCAACCTTTCCTCCAGAGCAGGCCTTATCCGTCAGCATGCTGAGCTCCACGCCGCCATCAACCAAGGTGAAGTCGCCGCCATTACAAGGCAACCACACCGCCTGGTTCTGAAAATTCAGGGAGAAGTCCTCTGGGCTCGCCTCAGACTCCCACCTGAAAGCAGTGATGTGCTCCATCTGCTCGTCGTTTGCCTCGACCAGTCCCGCGGGTGTGTCCGTGATGTTGCCAAGCTTGGCGACGTTTAACCCCCACGCCTCCGAACTCCCCGCCAGCTCCGAGGAGCCCGCGCTAGAAAACAGCGAGGAGATGAATAGCAGGATGGCGGAGAGAATCGCTTTGATCATATTTCAGAACACTACCGGGTTTGCCCAGCCCACGGAGTCGAAAACGAGAAAAGCCACCCGAAGGCGGCGAAAAAATTTGGTGCGCCCGGAGGGATTCGAACCCCCAACCTTCTGATCCGTAGTCAGATGCTCTATCCGTTGAGCTACGGGCGCAGTCCGTTGGCCTGCAGTGCGTGACGCTGTAATGCGCGCGCTGCTGTGCAACGAGGAATAACTATACCCACACGCCAGAAAACTGACAAATCCCGATGTCAATGCATGTTTTTATCCTCGCGAATGGGTATAGCAATTCACCCCGTGTTCACCTTTATGAGGGGCTAGATGAGGGCGGCCACTTCGACGTCGGAAAGCACGGCGTCTTCGAAAGCCTGCAGAGTAGACTCGTGGTCGAAGTCGATACCGATGAGCACGAGCTCGGTGCCAGGCGTAACACCATTGGCCGCCCACAGGGAGGCCGGCATAATCTGCAGGTTAGGTCCAGCCTGCTGCCAAGCGTGGGCTACGCGCAGATCGGTATCAATCCAGCAATAACCTTTCGAACGCACCAGGCCGGTGCTGGCGCGCAGGGCCTTGAGCAGACGCTCGCGGTTGAAGGGACGGTCAGCGCGGAAGACCACCGAAGAGATGCCATATTCCTCGGTTTCGGGGGTGTGCGGGTTGGCCAGCTCCTCCGCATAACCGTGGTAGGTCGCGGCGGTGGCGACGTCGTAAAGGTGGGCGTCGAGAACCAGCGCGGGATCAATGACACCGTTAGTGACAGGCACGACGCGGGCGCGGGGGTTCATGGCACGCACGGTGGCGATGACGCGCTCAGTTTCGGCGGCCTCCGCCAGGTCCGTCTTGGTGATGAGGATGAGATCGGCGAACTCGACTTGATCCACGAGCAAATCGGCGATGGTCCGGTCATCGTCGGGCGTGGCCTCGATATTCTCAGAGACCAGACTACGGCCGCGGCGCAATTGGAAAAGGAACGTAGAGGCGTCCACGAGGGAGACCATGGTGTCGATAGGGGCGACGTCGGCAAGCGTGGTTCCATCTTCAAACTCCCACTCGAAAGTGGCGGCAACAGGCATGGGCTCAGAGATGCCGGTGGACTCGATAACAATCTGGTCGAAGCGGCCGGAACGGGCCAGCTTGCCGACGGACTCGATGAGGTCCTCGCGCAAGGTACAGCAAATGCAGCCGTTGGAGAGCTCAACGAAGCGGTCTTCGCCGCGTTCAAGATGGCCCGCGCCAGCGACGAGGGCGGCATCGATATTGACCTCGGAAAAGTCATTAACGATGACCGCCAGCTTGCGCCCCTCGCGGTTGGCCAACAGGTGGTTGAGAAGGGTGGTCTTTCCGCTGCCTAAAAATCCGGACAGCACGGTAACGGGTGTAGCCATCCCGTAATGATAACGTTTTTCATCAAGGGACGGCTACGTCAGCTAGACCGCGAGGCCGAAAATAGGCACCGCCAGCAGGTAAACGGTCAGGGTAATGAGGAAGATGCCGATGATATTGAGACCCAGACCGCCCTTAATCATTTCACCAATCTTGACGTAGCCAGAGCCGTACGCAATGGCGTTCGGCGGGGTAGCCACCGGCAACATGAATGCACACGTTGCCGCGAGCGCCACCGGGATGGTAAGGAGGAGGACGTTGACGTCACCGTCAGCGGTCAGACCAACGCCCACCGCGACACCGCCCATGATCGGAATGAAGGTCGCGGCAGTTGCGGTGTTAGAAGTGATTTCCGTAAGGAAGAGCACCAGCGCAGCCACGGCAGCCACGATGAGCACGACCGGCAGAACGCTAAGCCCCTTAGCCATCTCACCAATCCATAAGGACAGGCCAGACTGATTGAACATTGCCGAAAGCGATAGGCCACCACCAAACAAGAGGAGCACGTCCCACGGCATCTCGTTCGCCGTCTCCCAGTCCAGGAGGCGGATACGGCGCTCGTTGTCCGCCGGCAAGATGAAAAGCAGAATACCGGCTGCAATACCTACTATGGCGTCATCGTAGTTGTCGAATTCCTTAAGCACGAGCGGCAGGGTCACCCAGGAAGCGGCGGCGAGCAGGAAGATAATACCCGTCATGATTTGGGGGCGGGTCCACGGGCCGAGGGCCTCAATTTCCTCATCAATAAGCTCGCGCCCACCCGGAATCTCCTTCATCTCCGGCTGAAAGATGGTGATGAGCAGGAACCACGCGATGAGCAGGAAAATGGCGGCCAGCGGCACACCTACAGCCATCCAGCGACCAAAGCCCAGGGTCACACCCCAGGTATCCGCCATATACGCATTGAGGAAGGCATTCGGCGGGGTGCCGATGAGCGTGCCCAGCGAGCCAATGGACGCCGAGTACGCGATACCAAGCATGAGAGCAGTGGCGAACTTCTTCTGCTTATCCCAACCACCAACGGTCTCCGCAGTCAGCGCCAGGACTGACGTACCAATCGGCAGCATAACCACGGCGGTTGCAGTGTTAGAGACCCACATGGACAAGAATCCAGTAGCCACCATAAAGCCCAAAATGAGACGCTTGGGCGAGGTACCAATCAGCTTCACCACGTAAAGTGCAAGGCGGCGGTGAAGGTTCCAGCGCTGAAGCGCAAGGGCAATAAGGAAGCCCCCCATGAACAGGAAGATAGTGGCGGAGGCATACGGTGCACCGACTTCCTTGATGGCACCCACACCAGCTAGCGGGAAGATAACCAACGGCAACAGTGCCGTAGCGGCCAACGGAATGGCCTCCGTCATCCACCACACGCCCATCAGAATGGTCACGGCGGCTACAGCACGCAATGCACCCTGGGTGTATTCGGCGTCATCCTTGGCGCCGGGGGATTCCAATACCGTGTCGACAGCGTTGCTGGGGAAGATGAACCACACGAGAATGGCCAATGCGAGACCGACAATGAGGCCAATGGCCATGCGGCGCCAGTCTTTGCGGTCGACACCGCGATCGTCCTCGCCCTCCGTGTGCGCGGTTGAGACGTGAGTTTGCGGGGTAGTCATCTGCCCCCTCCTTTTCCTGGTTAACCAGCCCCCATTCAGCCGAGAGAGTTATCGGGATCACCGAATGGGCCTACACGTTCAGGCTATCGAGACCACAGACAACCAACAAACACTTTCGTCTCATTACCCCCACTAAAGAACCAAATTCACCCCTGTTTGCAAAACTCTTTGCAGATTAGCTGCAAAGAATTCTCACCAATGTGTGGGCAACCCCTTTAAGATTCGCGTTGAGCACCGCTACCAGATAGCGGCGAAGGCCACCGCGCCGAGAAGCATCGTTCCCAGCGCAACGGCGGCAAGCGCCGGGGCCCCGGGCAGGGCGGGTGATTCGGCCCGGGCCAGGATCTCGTCAGCATCGCGGAGCTTGGCGGTGGCCAACCACAACACAACGGCCACCACTACCCCAACAATCACGGCGGCCCATGGCGCAACGGAGCGCACGACGAGCAAACCCGCGATGAGGCCGGCGAGACCCGTGCGCTGCCAGGCTAGGCGGGTGCGCTCGGGTTGGAGGCCGGGATCAAAAAGCTCGCTCACGCTAGCAGCTCGCCCACCAGAATCATCAGGCCAATAAGGATCACCACGCCAACAATCAACGCCAACGCCGGGCTTGCCGGGAGCGGACGCGCATGGCGCATCGCGCGCTCGGAGGCACCCCAGTGAAACCACGCCACCGCCGGCAGGACGATGGCCACGATCAGCATGATGACGGAGACAACGCGAGTCAGCGTGGTGTTCAGCGGCAACTCGAAGGTCTCCAGCGCCACGCCACCGGCGATAAAGGCCAAGGACGTGCGGATCCACGCCAAGAACGTGCGCTCATTAGCCATGCTGAAGCGCGGGTCGGGTTCCTCCCCTGTTCCGTACACCGAGCCCGGGAAACGTGCCTTCGTCATAGGCGCTACTGTAGCGCCCCGCCCCTAACTCCACAGCGCGAGGCACCCCGAGCGCGGCGCCTAAGACTGCGAGAAGGCCTCCAGATCCGCAGGACTACCGGCGACGACGATGAGGTCGCGGTGGGTGAGCTCGGTGCCGTCGTCAAGCGGGCGCCACTGGCCGGGCCCCTCACAACGGGAGATGAGCTGGACGTTGTGTTCCTCCCACACCTTGTGAAGGTTGAGAGGGCCCTTGCTTATCGACGCCGGCGGGGTCATCGCCGTCACGCCATAATCGGTGGCGATCTCCGCGAAATCCTCGAAGCGCCCGCCCAGCAGGTGTGCCACGCGGCGACCCGTATCGCGCTCTGGGCGAATCACGTGGTGCACTCCGAGTTGGCGCAGGATGCGGGCATGAGCATCTGAATCGGCCTTGGCCCAGATATCGCTCACCCCGAGCTCCACGAGGTTGGAGGCGGTAAGGATGGAATCCTCCAGATCCGAACCGATGGCCACGACCACGCGCTCTACCTCATCGACGCCGAGCTGGCGAAGGGCCTCGGCGTCGGTAGTATCGGCGGTCACCGCCTCGGTGAGGTACGCGGCGTGCTCGCGCACGTGCTTCTCCTCAGCATCGATACCGAGGACCTCCACGCCATGCTCCATCAGCTCGCGAGCCAGGGAAGAACCAAACCGACCCATGCCAATGACGACGACCGGCGGGATATTAATGGAAGACTTTTCACGCCGCAGGGCGCTGAACATGTTAGCCAATGAACGGCCTTTCTTCTGGGTAGCGGTAGCGCAGGGTAATGGTCCGGGCGGCCAGTGCCGCCACGAAGGTGGTGGGTCCTACGCGGCCAACGTACATGATGAGACACAGCATGAGCTGCGATGGTGCTGACAAACTTGCGGTAATACCCGTGGACAAACCCACGGTGGCGAAGGCAGACATGACTTCGAATGTGACCTGGTCCGCGGTGAACTCGGGGTCCCAGATGCGCAGCGTCGCCACGCCGAGGGCCACGACCACCATTCCGGCGGCCGTGAGCGCGAGGGCTTGGCGGAAGGTGGACAGCGGCAGACGCCGGTGCCCGATGGAGGTGTCCTCCCGGCCCAAGAATTCCGAGATCATCGCGGCGCCCAGAACGCATGTAGTGGTGACCTTGATGCCGCCCGCCGTACCGGCGGAGCCGCCGCCGATGAACATCAAGATGTCCGTCACCATCAGCGTCAACGGGTGCGCCTCACCGTAATCGATGGCGTTAAAACCTGCCGTTCGGGGCGAAGCGCTCATGAAGAAGGCGTTGATGAGCTTCTGGCCCAGCGGCATCCCGTTCAGCACACCGGAGCCCTCGGAGAGGAAGAAGATCACGGTGCCACCCAGCAACAAGAACGCGGTGGCGCCCAGCGTCATCCGGGCGGTCATGGACATGCGGTGAATGCGGGGCGTGCCACCGCGCCAGCGCGTTAGCCGTGCGCGGGCCCGTCGCACGAACTCCGCCAGCATGGGATAACCCAAGCCACCGATGATCAGGGCGAAGGCAAGGGGAAGGAGGATCCAGCCATCAGCAGCGAAGGAGATAACGCTGTCTGAATAGGTACTGAAACCTGCGTTATTGAAGGCCGAAATGGCGTGGAACACTCCTTCCCACGCTGCTCGCCCTGGTGCCACGCCGTGTTCGGTGGCTAGGCGCACGCCGATGAACACAGCGACGATGGCCTCGCAAATCAGGGTCATGACCACGGTAAGCAAGAGCGCGCGGCGAATGCCGCCGGAGGCCACGGCGCGGCCCTCCGCAGCCATGGTCCGGCGGGCTTTGAAGCTGATACGGCCGGTCAACAGCATGCCCGACAGCGACGCCAAACTCATGATTCCAAGGCCGCCCAACTGGATGAGCGCGATGATGACCGCTTGGCCGAAGGAGGTCCAATAGGTACCCGTGTCCTCCACTACGAGGCCCGTCAAAGAGACCGCCGAGGTCGCCGTAAACAGCGCCGGCAGGAACGGTGTCCACTGCGGAACGTTGGCGGAAATCGGCAGCATCAGCAGCAGCGTTCCCACGAGGATGAGCAGGATAAAGCCCACGGCGGTGAGCCGAGCCGGGCCCAGGAAATGACCGCGATTCACAGCGGTTCAGCCTACCGCTGGATGCCGTCTCACGGGACCCCACAAACCTGTGAATATCTCCACAGTTTTATGTAAATAGCATCGGCGGAGCGCTACATCAGCTTGGTCTTGTCCAAGGTCTCCACCCAGCCGTTGGTGAACTTCTCCAACGGCTTGTGGAAGACCACGCCCAGAACCAGCATCGGTACAGCAAAGAGCAGCAAGCACAGCAACGCCAGCCAGTAATCACCGTGGTAGGTTCCGGCGATGGCCGCGCGGAAAGCACGGATGGTATAGGTCGCCGGCAACCACGGGCTAATGTTCTGGAACCAGTCCGGGAGCACCTGCAAGGGGTAGGCACCGCCCGACGACGATACTTGGACCACCAGCATGAGCACCGCCAAGGCTTTGCCTGCGTTGGCGAAGGAGACCACGAAGGTGTAGCAAATCAGCATAAAGATGAGCGAGCTAACCCAGCCCGCCAACAGCATGAGAATCGGGTGCGCGGGCTCGATGCCCACGAAGAAGATAAGGCCCAGAATCAGCATCGTCGACTGCACGAGGCCAACCGCGGCAAACATTCCGAAGCGGCCGAAGAAGCGCTGCATCGGCGAATATGTATCCTTATCCACCACATCCGTGCGCACGCTCACCGCAGTCAGCAGCGCACCCACCCACAGCGCCAGCGCCGTGTACATCGGCGTCATGCCGGCGCCGAAGCTCTTAACCGGGTAGACCGCTTGCCTGTCGACGTCCACCGGCGCCGCAATCGCACGCGCCAAGGCATCCGGATCGGAACCAATGAGGTCCGCCAACTTCTTCAGGTCACCAGATGCCGCAGCGGAGTCGATATCCTTCCGCAGGTCGCCGAACTTGTTGGCCTTATCCTGCAGGCCAGAGGCGAGCTTCTGTACCGCATCCCGAGCATCCGTCAGGGAAGAGGAATCAATGGTGACGGGAGTCTTCGCGGTATCCAGATCCGCGCTCACCTGGCCCAGGGAGTCCTGCAGCGCACGCAGGGATTCACGCAGACCAGAGGTGGAGATTCCCTCCACTGCCTTCTTGGCATTGTCGATGCTGGAGAGATCCGGCTTCGTGGGTTCGGGAGCATTCGCGGCCGCAGTGAGGCGCGCGTGGAGAGTGCGCTGCGCGTCGATGGCCTCCTCGATACGGCTGAGCGCCTTCTCTTTATCCCCGGCAGGAATTGGCAGGGCCTCAATGTGGCCGTGCAGGTTCTGATACTGGGCAATGGTGCCTTCTACCTGGCCGGCCAAGGTGTTGAGCGCGGCGACGCGGTCGGCGCGGGAGGCGGAGGCGTCGGCGTAAAGCGCATCAATGCGTTGGCGCACCACGTCATAACTAGCGCTGGTGGCATCGAGCGATTGCTGCAGCGCATCCGTGGACACGTTCAGTGAGGAAGACTGAATCTCCGGAAGCTGCAGGTCCGCCGAGTCCGCAATGCGCTGGGCGCTTTCCATGAGCGGAACCGCGGTATCCACGAGTCCAGCCAGAGAGCGCGCGGTACGGGCGGCCATATCGAGCTGGGTCTGCACGCCATCCGCGCGCGCCTGCATCCGGTCCAACACAGCCTTGGTATCACCCTGGCTCAAGAAATCGGAGAGTGAGGTGACCAGATCGAAGGAGACGTCACCGACCGTCGTGGTGAAAGCTTCAGCCACTTGAGCCGACACGCCCTCTGCGCCTTGACCGGTGATCTTCGGCGCCAGCGCGTTCTTCTTCTCATTCATATAGAAGGATAAATCCGCGGGCTGGGAACCATCCGTGTAGAAGTTCATCATGTCGGTACTGAAGTCTTCCGGGAGCACGATGGCTGCGTAATACTCACCGGACTTGGTACCTTCAATCGCCTCATCGGAGGTGGTCACAACCCAATCCAGCTGCTCGTTCGCTCGCAGCTCATTGAGCACCTGGTTGCCTACGTTGATGGGCACCGGCAGCAGATCGCTCTCATAGCCGGTGTCCTTGCTGGCCACCGCCACTTTGAGCTGGCTGGTGTTATCGAAGGGATCCCAGCTAGCCAACACGTTGAACCACGTGAACAGCATCGGGATCACAATAAGGCCAACGAGCATCACAGCGCCCATCACGTTGCGGCATGCGGTGCGCATGTCGTTGAGGAAAAGATCAAGTGTTCCACGCATTAGTTATCCCCCTCCGTGGACTCCGCGCCGATGCTGGACGGATGAATAAGGTCATCTTCATCCAACGTCACGAGCTCCGCGGACTGTTTCAAGCTGATGCGCAGGTACTCCAGGGTGACCGCGGCGACAATGATGAGGAAGCACCACGCCGTCCAAATGCCCAAGAGCAACGGCTTCTGGTCGGGCAAGAGGCCCGAGACAACAATGAGGATGACCACGCCGACAACGCCCGCGATGGCCACCATCTTGAGCCAATACCCCCAGTTATGAGCGCGACGGTCCAAATCCCTCTTGAGGCCACTGCGGCTATCCAGCGCCTGGATGACGTCCGCGATGCGGTAGCCGGAGCCCACAACCTGCACGTTTTCATAGTCGAAGAGCTCGGTGTCCTTCAGCTCGCGGTTGAAGATGACGTTGAAGTGCGCCAACGCCTTGCGCAGTAGAAGGCCGAAGACGAAGAAGAGAATGAACATGAAGGCGAGCACGCCCATCTTCTTGAAGTAATGGTCGCCGTAGAACCCGCCGATGGTTTCGCGCATGGCGTCAATGCCGTACGTGAACGGAAGCAGCGGGTAGATGCTGTGGAAGAAGCTGGGCAGCAGCTCAATCGGGTACAGGCCCGACGCACCTGGAATCTGAATGATGGCAAAGACCACGCAGAGGCCGCGGCCGAGGTGACCCAGGGACGTCGACAACCCATAGATAATGCTCAAGTAGGCCAGTCCCACGAGCACGCCCGTCAGGATGAAGACAGGCGCGTTCACGGTCTGCACGCCGATGAGCAGATCACCCACGGTCACCGTGACGGCCTGGATGATGACCATCAGGGCCATGAGGAGGAAGCGGCCCAAGTAGGCCTGGCCCACCGTGATGCGGTCGAAGCCCTCCTTATCGACCTCAACCCGGAAGATCACCATGAGGACGAAGGCACCAATCCACAGAGAGAGGTTAGTAAACAGCGCCGCCATGGCGGAGCCGTAGCTGTCCACCGGGTACACGGTTTCGGTCTTCAGCTCGATGGGCTCCGCAAAGAATTTACCGATTTCTTCCGCGTCCAGCCCGGTGACATTTTGAACAACTTTGGAGTTCATCGCAGCCCGCAGCGAACCCACATCGCCCTGCATAGCGCGCAGGCTGTCCTGCAGGGCCAGGAGGTTGGTATCGAAATCGGACAAGGTGTCCTTCGTGGCGCGCAGCTGCTGGGCCACGCCGTCCAGGAGACCATTGGCCTCCTGCATGGTTCCCTTCTGAGCTTCCAGGGTGGAGCTCAAAGCACTCGCCATGGAGCTCAGATTGCTCATGGCACGGTTGATTTCCGGCACGGCGGTGGTCACGGTATCGCGCAGCGTCTGCGACGTGGCCTTGGTATCGGCCGCTGCCTGGTTGATGGCCTCCGCGCTAGCCTGCACGTTGTCCGCTGCGGCCTGGGTATCCTTGCTCAGCGCAGTCAGGTTCCCCACCAGCTGACGGTTGGATTCATTGCCCTCATCGAGGCGCTGGATGGCGTCATCAATTTCCTTGGCCACCTGCGGTGAGAGCGTTGCGGAATCGCGCAGGGCTTTAAGCTGCGCAATCGATTCCGCACTCGCGTCAATAGCAGTGTTCGCCCGCTGCGTGGCGTAATCGAAACGGTCACCGGCCTGGTTCAGGCCAGCTGTGACATCCGCGATGGATTCCTGCGCCTTGGCGGTACCGTCCGCCACCGCACTTGCACCACTGACGAAGGCACCGGTGGTCTGGTCGGTGAAGTCACCGATGCCCCCTTGGGCCTGCTCGACTAGGGAGGAGACCTCGGCGAGGGCGGTTTGGGCGTCGCCCAGCGCAGCACTCACATCAGCCACCGTGGACTTGGCGCCCAACGTGGAATCAGCGGCGGCGTCAAGCTTTCCCTGGATGCGCGCGAGGTTCTCACGGTTGCCGTCAATCTCCTGCGCGGTCTCCCCGAAGGCCGAACTAGTGTTGTTCATCGCGCGCGTGACTTTTCGCTCGAAGTCGGTACCGGTGTCCTTGATGTTCTCCGCCGCGACGGTGGCCACCTGCTCCTTGAAGGCCGCCGTGATCTGCTTGTCCAGACCTTTGGCACCGGCATCCGTGATCTTCACGGCGATGGCATTGTTCTTCTCATTGACGCGGTAGACCAACTGGGGCTGCGTGAACTTCCCGTCGAGCATGCTCACGAGGTTCTCGCTAAAGTCCTCCGGAATCGTCACCGAGGCATACACGTCCCCCTCTAAAAGGGCTTTCTCGGCTTCGTCGCGCTCAAGGAATTGCCAGCCTAGCTGGTCATTCTTTTTGAGTTTCTCAATGACCTCACTGCCGACATCTATCTTCCCCGTCAGCTCGTTGTTAGCACCCTTATCCTCGTTGACCACGGCCACCTTGATGTTATTGGTATGGCCGTAAGGGTCACGAAAAGCCGCGATGTTCACCCATGAATACAACGCGGGAGTGATGATGAGTCCGATGAGGATGATCCACGCCCTGGGGACGCGGCCAAGCCTGGCTACATCTCTGATAAAAATCTTCCAACTTTGGCGCACTGAAGGCAGTGTACCCGTTGAAGCTGCGAGTCTCTAACCTGCCGAAACCAATAAAGTAATTTCCATGATTAATACTTAAAGGTTGATATGGTTTGCTGAAACAAAACCCTTGCCCCCCCCCCACACACCCCGCCAACTTGTATCGACAAACAAAAATTTTCTAACGCTTTCGCTACCCCACTACAATCGGCGGCCATGATTGAAGTCGCAGCCGTCGTCATCCGCAACCCGCAAGGTCACGTGCTTACCGTGCGCAAGAAGTCCTCCACCAAGTACCAGCTGCCCGGCGGCAAGCCTGAGGCGGGCGAGGCGCTTGTCGACGCCGCCCTGCGCGAAGTCGCCGAAGAAGTAGGCCTCACCCTCGACGCCGAGAGCCTCAACGAACTCGGCACCTTCGACGCTCCTGCCGCTAACGAACCGGGCGAGGTCGTCGTCGGCACGATTTTCACCTGCACCCGCACCGTCACCACCGACGAACCCCACGCCGCCGCCGAAATTGGGGACACCGCCTGGGTAGACCCAGTAGCCCCCGACCGCGAACTTGCGCACTTGTTGCGCGACCGCGTCTTCCCCGCACTAATCTAGCCGCCGCCTGCCCGGCGCCATTGACCCCGAAACCATCAAGAGCTACTCTTTTGAACATGTTCACTGAACACGTTCATTCATCGCGTTCGGCCGTCAAAGCTGGCACCGACAGCAAGGTCCTGGCCACCGCCTATGACCTCTTCCTCACCCAGGGCTACGCCACCACCAGCATCCGGACCATCGCATCCGAGGCTGGCGTCAGCGTGGGAACCGTCATGGGAGTCGGCGACAAACAAACGCTGCTCATCCGCACCATTGGCCAACACATTTCAGAGCTCCATGACGAGATTCGGGGGCAATCCGATAGCCTCCTCGACGTCCTCAGACCATTTCTCCAGATGTTCACCGGCCACGAAGAACTCTCCCGCGCGTTCGGCGCGGCACTCATCCAACAAGGCAACCAAGGCGAAGCGCTCACCGCACTCAAAACGCTCCTGATCGATGAAATCACCCTGCGTCTCGGCACCAGACTCAGCAGCGGTGATGCGGCCGAGTACTCCAACCTGCTGTACAACGTCTACCTCGGCTTGCTCATCGGCTGGGCCGCCGGAATCTACGACACCGAGCACCTCACATCCCAAGCCGCCTCATCGATCGAACGCCTCAACGCCGCATTTGGAGTAGCCCAATGATCCTAGAATCCTCCCCCGCCTGGCCCTCCCTACTACTAGCAGCCATTCTGCTTGGCGACGCCGCCCTCTCCCTCAAACCAGTCCCCTTTATCGAAGCCTGCCTCAGCGGCGTCAAACTCCCCAAAGACTGGTGGTGGGCACTCATTGTCATCAAGTGCCTTGCAGCCACAGGACTCATCGCCGGCCTCTGGTTCCCCGGCGTAGGTATCGCAGCCATGGTTGGCGTCATCGCCTATTTCTGCGCAGCCGCAGCAGCCCATGTCCGCGCCCACTTCCTCGGCAGTGAATTCTGGATCAACTGTTTAGGAATGCTCGCGCTCTCGACCGGCGTACTCGTCCTGACACTAGTACTGAATTAGGAGACCAATGATTCTTCGGAACTGCCCTGCCCCATTTCGTCGTCAAGCACATTCGCCCGATAATTACTTCTTTTTCATCCCCCACTTCACCACGCCGTTCGTTGCTTCGGGAAGTGGCTGAGGGGAATAGCACTCATGAATTTTGGAAGGAACAAAATATTCGGAGAAAGGGATTTGTTCACAGTGGACTTTATCTTCTGAATCCCACGCGAAAGCGTTCACGTCATACCAAGCCTTGAATTGTCGCTGCAGGCAATCGTAACCGTTAATTCCAAAGAAACTGCACAGCTCGGCAATAGTAAATTCAGCTACAACGCTATCTTCATGCAGCCTAATTCGAACAAAGTTCTCAACGGGATCGATGTTCGCGTCACTTTCCACATCCCAAATTGGCCCTTTTAGTAACTCCATGACGCTCCCAGCCAGCACAGATTAAGCTCAGTACTTTCTTTCTAAGTTCTCCGCTCACATGCTACCGGCATACGAAGCGACTGAAAACGTAAAATCCCGAACCACCGGTGAAAGGATGAGTCGGGTTCTGGAGTTTGCGGAGACGAGAGTGTCTGGTTCGGAGACATCGATCCTCTGCGACTTTTCCGCACCGAAGCGACGGCTGCTGATAATAAGTCCATGTGACGCTCAGCTCGGGTGCTTCTAGCGCTTTCAGGAGCAGCTCTAGGAGTGTGTCTCAACCTATGAACGACAGTTGAGGTCTTGAACCAGGCCCCAGCTATCGCGTTTAAAAACCGCAAATGGGGCGCAATCTCGGCCCGCACAGTTCTCTGCCCCGCGTAGTAAACGTGGCGTTGCGGCTACCCGGTTTTCGAGCTCCAGCCCACAGCCCCGGGGCTCACACACCTGTCGCCCTGGGTCTCACACACCTGTCACTGCCGTTCACGGTGAATAAGGGCGAAAAATTTCAAATTTCTGGCCCTTATCTACCGTGAATGTGACCTTAAGCCTGAATGCCGGCTCCGAAAACGTAAAATCTCGAGACACCACCGGAACGATGTCTCGAGACTTGAGTTTTGCGGAGACGAGAGGATTTGAACCTCCGGACCTACGCAAGTAAGTCAACTCCTTAGCAGGGAGCCCCATTCGGCCGCTCTGGCACGTCTCCAGCGATTCGCAATGAATCGTCCATCACTCTACCTGAGCGCTTCCCCTAGGGACAAAATGGGGCTTCCCTATTCTTTCCCTGAAGCGCCGCATGCAGCTTAAGGGCAACGTAGAGCGCCGCGCAGCGCCAGCCATCATCCAGCACGCCGGGCCCGAGAATCTCGCGGACGCGGTCTAGGCGATAGTGCAGCGTGGCGCGGTGAATGTAGAGTGCAGCGGCGGTCGCAGAGACGTTGCGGGAATGCTCAAAATAGGTCAACAGGGTCTGCCAGTAGGAGTTGCGGGGGTCGTCGAGAAGCACGGCGGCATCGGGGCTCATCTCCACCACCGTTGCCGGGGTCAGCTCCCACCCGCGCAGCAGCCGCCACGCGCCGGCCTCCTCCCAGCGCAGCGAATCCTGGCCGCAGAGTTTGGCCACGTCCGCCATGAGCCGCGCCTGCGGGGCCGTCGGCGCCGATCCGCGGGCGACTACCTCAGCGCCGGCGACGAGCGCAGCACTCTGCAGCTCCTCCATGAGGGCCTCGGTGTCCTTGTCATCGCGGCGGCACTCAATGAGCACGAGGGAATCGTGAGAATCCGCCACCAAGAAAGGTCGGCGGGCCAGCGGGCGGGCAAGTTCCACGGCCACCGCGCGCTGATCTCCCTCCACCAGCACGCGGTGCACCGTCAGCTCACCATCGTTAGGCAGGAGATCGCGCTCCCGGGCACCCGCCAGCGCGGCCGGATCGCCGGTGAGCACCTCGCGGGCCAACTCGCCGAGCTGTTGGGCGCGGGCGGCGAGGGGAGCATCGCGTTCGTCGATAAGCCTGGCCAGGGGCGCAAGCAACGAGTCCAGGCGGGCCAAGGGGGCGTCGCCCAGCGCGGGCTCATCGATGATCCACAGGTAACCCACCAGCCCGTCCTCGTGACGCAGGGGAATGACCACGCGGGGCAGCATGTCATAGCGCGGATTAGCAGGCAGGCGCACCGGTAGGGTCGCCTCCTGAATGCCGAAGCTGAGCATCCACGGGATGGGTTCCGGGGGCGGGGTGCGGTTGAGAATGGAGGCAGCCCTGTTCTTATCAATGGCACCGATTTGCGCACTAGCCGCAATCACCGCGATGGCGGGGGTAGTCACCTCAACGGAGCGCTGCAGGATCTGGGCGCATTCGTCGACGATATCTTGGATGCTCGTCAGCTGCGGGGGTGTCACTTTTGACATATGTCAAAGATACTTCCGAATATTGTCTAGTGACAAACAAAACTGTGGTGCGTCATAATCTCCTACAGTTCAATGACTCACGTCACAGATATACGTTCATGAAGGGCGTCTACATGACCACAACCAACAATTCCGTCAGGGCACAGGACGTTGTCGCCAGCGACAACACCAGTGCAGACGACGGCCTGCAGCGCGGCATGAAGTCGCGCCACCTGCAGATGATCGCTTTTGGCTCGTGCATCGGCACGGGCCTCTTCTTGGGCTCCGGCGCCTCCATCCAGGAGGCAGGTCCCGGTGTTATCGCCGCCTACGCCATCGGCGGCTTCATCATCTTCCTCATCATGCGCATGCTCGGTGAGATGGCGGTGGAGCACCCCGTCGCCGGCTCCTTCAGCGCCTACGCCCGCGAATACATCGGGCCCATCGCTGGCTTTGTCACCGGCTGGAACTGGTGGTTTACCACCATCGTCGTCGGCATGGTGGAACTCACCGCCGCAGGCACCATCATGGACTTCTGGTTCCCCGGAATCCCGCACTGGCTCACCGCCCTCGTCGCACTCGTCATCGTCACCGCCATCAACCTGGTGCACGTCGGCGCCTTCGCCGAGGCGGAGTTCTGGCTCTCCCTCATCAAGGTCGCCGCGCTCATCCTCATGATCGTCGTTGGCGCGGCCATCGTCTGTGGCCTCACCCCGGAGCCCGCCCTTGGGCTAAGCAATATCACCGAGCACGGCGGTTTCTTCCCGAATGGTACCGCCGGTGTGCTCTTCTCCCTCGTCGCGGTGATTTTCTCCTTCGGCGGCATCATCTCCATTGGTACTGCCGCGGGCGAGGCCCAAGATCCCGCCAAGAGCCTGCCCAAGGCCATCAACAACGTGATCTGGCGCATCCTCATCTTCTACGTCGGCGGCATCGGCATCATCGTGCTGCTCGCCCCATGGAACGAACTCGATACCTCCACCTCGCCCTTCGTGCGCGCGCTGAGCACCCTGGGCATTACGGCCGCCGCCACGGGCCTCAACCTCATCGTGCTCGTCGCTGCTGTCTCCGTGTTCAACACCATGACCTTCTCCGGCGCGCGCATGTTGCGCGATCTTTCCCGCGGCGGCCAGGCCCCGCCCTTCTTTGATTCCGTCAATGCCAAGGGCGTGCCTGTCCGCGCCCTCCTCTTCAACGCCCTGCTCATGGGCTCGGCCGTGCTGCTTAACTTCCTCTTCGAGGGCAAGATCCTGCTGGTTCTCCTCGCCATCATCGTCGGCGCGGAGCTCATCTCTTGGTCCGCTATCGCCGTGGCCCACCTGAAATTCCGCAAGCGCTGCCCGAACGCCGCTTTCCGCGCACCGCTCTACCCCATTGCCAACTACCTGTGCTTGGCCTTCTTCGCTCTCGTCATCGCTTTGATGTTCATGCTGCCGGACTACCGCACCGGCGCGATTGTCCTACCCTGTTGGATTGTGACCTTGGCTCTCATCTGGCTGGGCAAGAAGCGCCACGACGCCCGCACTAAGTAACTAAAGAAGAAAAGGACTCCTCCCCTATGCAGACCACCATTGGTGATTTCATCATTGACCGGCTGAAAGCCATCGGTATTTCCGAAATCATCGGCGTGCCCGGTGACTTCAACTTGAGCTTCCTCGAGCAGATTAAGGCCGCTGAGGGCATCCGCTTCGTCGGCGCCTGCAACGAGCTCAACGCTGCTTATGCCGCTGACGGTTATGCCCGCCAGAAAGGTGTGGGTTGCCTGCTCACCACGTATGGCGTGGGCGAGCTTTCCGCGCTCAACGGCATCGCTGGTGCCCGCGCCGAGCACGTCCCGCTGGTGTCTCTCGCCGGTGCGCCGCCGCAGTACGCCACGGAGTTCCGCTGGAACCTGCACCACTCGCTTGCCGACGGCGACTTTGCCAACATGCTCGACTCCATCGCACCGTTCACGGAAGTTGCCACGCGCGTATCCCCGATGAACGTGGTTGAGGAATTCGACCGCGCCCTGCACACCTGCCTGCGCGAAAAGCGCCCGGTGCACATTCAGATCCCGTCCGATATCACGCACTTGACCATCGAGGTCCCTGACGAGCCTTTCTCGACCGAGCTGGCACCCTCCGATCCGGAGCGCCTCAACGCCGCTGCGGATTACGTGCTGGAGCACCTCGCGAAGGCCAAGGACCCCATCATCCTCATCGACCAGGACACCAACCGCCACGGTTTCACCGAGAAGTTCCGCGCCATCATCGACAAGGCCCAGCTGCCCTACTCCCAGCTCTCCTCCGGCAAGGCCATCTTGTCTGAGCGCCACCCGCTGTTCATCGGCACCTATAACGGCGCGGCATCGGCGCCGGGCGTGCAGGAGCGCATCGAAAAGTCCGACTTCCTGGTCACCACGAACCCGCGCTTCATCGAGGTCAACTCCGGTTCCTTCACCCACAACCTGGCTGAGGCCCGCGTCTACAACTTCGGTGACCAGCACGTCAACGCCGATGGCGAGTTCTTCGTGGGCATTAATACGCTGGAGCTTCTCGACGTCCTCTTGGAGCGCATTCCGGCAGCGGAGGCGTCGGCAAGCGCGGCCTTCGAGCCCGAGCCCTTCGAGCCGAACTCGGATGCCCCGCTGACCCAGGAGCGCATCTGGCCGCAGATGCTCGGCTTCATCCAGGAAGATGACGTGGTCATCGCCGAGGCTGGCACCTCCAATATCGGTCTGGGCCAACAGCGCATGCCCGAGGGCGTGCAGTACATTAACTCCACCATTTGGGGTTCCATCGGCTTTACCCTGCCGTGCGTGCTCGGCTCGCAGCTGGCCAACCCGGAGCGCCGCCACGTCCTCTTCATCGGTGATGGCTCCTTCCAGCTCACAGCCCAGGAGCTCTCCACCATCCTGCGCCAGGACTTGAAGCCCATCATCGTGCTGGTCAACAACGATGGCTACACCATCGAGCGCTTCATTCTGGGCATGGAGCGCGAATACAACGAGATCCAGATGTGGGATTACACGGCACTGCCGAAGGCCTTCATGAAGGACACCACGATGGAGTCCTACGTGGCCTCGACCGAAGGCGAATTGTCGAAGGCCCTGGAGGACATCGCCGCTCACCCGGAGCGCGGCGCCTTCCTCGAGGTGCGCCTCGATCCTTTCGACGCGCCGAAGGGCCTCCAGGCCTTCGGCCCGCAGACCGCTGATTTCGACTTCGGGCCCCGCGGCCCGCGCAACGCCTAAGGTGGACAACATGATTCGACCAGACCTTTCCTCCCTGCCCGTCTACGTCCCCGGCAAGAATGCCGAGCACGCCCTGAAGCTTTCCTCCAACGAGGCAACTCAGGAGCCGCTGCCCGGCGCGCTCAAGGCCATGGAGACCGCCGCCGCGCACGTTAACCGCTACCCGGATATGGGCGCGGTGGAAATCCGCAAGGCGCTGGCGGAAAACCTTGGCGTCACTCCGGAGCAGGTCACTACGGGTGCTGGTTCCTCCGCGATATGCCAGCAGCTGGTGCAGATCACCTCGGTGCCCGGTGATGAGATTGTCTTCCCGTGGCGATCCTTCGAGGCTTATCCCATCTTCGCGCAGGTCGTGGGCGCTACCCCGGTCAAGGTTCCGCTCACCGCGGATCACCGCGTGGACTTGGAAGCCATGGCTGCGGCCATCACGGACAAGACCCGCCTGATCTTCGTGTGTAACCCGAATAACCCCACCGGCTCCATCATCACCAAGGAGGAGTTCGACGCCTTCCTGGCCAAGGTCCCGAAGGACGTCATCGTGGCGCTCGATGAGGCTTACATCGAGTACAACCGCAACGACGCCGTCCCGCTGGCTACCGACTATGTCCATACCCACGACAACGTTATTGGCCTGCGCACCTTCTCCAAGGCCTATGGCTTGGCTGGTGTGCGCTTGGGCTATGCCTTCGGCAACGCCGAGATCATCGAGGCCTTAAGCAAAGTGGCCATCCCGTTCTCCGTGAACTCCATCGCTCAAGCGGGTGCGGTGGCCTCGTTGGCCGCCCAGAAGGAGCTGCGCGAGCGCACCGATGAGACCGTTGAGCAGCGCGACCGCCTGGTGGAGCACTTCGCGGACTTTGGCGTTCCGGAATCCCAGGCCAACCACATCTGGTTCGCCGCCGATGCCATTGCGAAGCTGGGCTCCCCGCAGGATGTCGCCGCACAGCTCGCGGAGAATGACGTCCTCGTCCGCGCCTTCCCTGAGGGCGTGCGCATCACCGTCACCACAGCGGAGGAAACCGAGACACTACTCAAGGCGTGGGACGCCGCCTTCGCTGCACGGAGCTAGTTTCCGCGTTAGAGTGCAGTTGTGAAGACATTTATCAATTTTGCACTCAACGTCATTGCCGTCGCGGTGGCCTTCTGGGCCGTGGTAGCGATTGTCCCCGGAATCGACATCGTTCCTGCGACCACCCAGAATTTCCTGCTCATCGCGGCGGTGTTCATCATCGTCAACGAGGTCGTCACCCCGATTCTCCGCTTCCTTGGCGCACCGCTGACCTGCCTGACACTGGGCCTCTTCGCGCTCGTCATCAACGGCGCGGTCCTGCTCCTCGTCAGCGCGCTGATGGATTCACTTGTCATCGACGGCTGGGGCGCCGCCATTATCGGCGCGATTGTCCTCGCGATTGTCTCCAGCGTGGTGAACTTCTTCACCAGCCCCTTGCGAAGCAACAACTAGCACTGCGCAGCCGAAACTAACCACCAGCGAAGGGTGGGAGGACGTCGACGCGGGAGGCGTCGGAAAGCACTGCGTCCTCTGTAGCGCTCGCACCATCCACCAGGAAGGTGCAGCGCTCCAACACCTCCGCGAAGCTCATGCCGGCCTCGGTGCTGCCGGTGTGTCGAGCACGCAACACGTCCAGCAACTCCCCCAGCGTCGCTGCCTGCGCTGTGTCCTGCGCGCGCCCTGCGGCGGCGCGGGCTGCGGCAAAGTAGTGTATGTCAACCATGGTTGCCACTATGCCAGCCTCCGTGACAGGAAGGAATCTGATGCGCACCTATGAGGAGCACCTCGCCGCCGTTCGCGCGGCTCTTCCGCAGCCCCGGGTGGTCTCCACTCCCCTAACCAGCGCCTTCGGCCGCCGCGCCGCCGCGACGTACCGTGCGGAGCAGGACCTTCCGCCTTTCGATAATTCGCAGATGGATGGCTATGCGCTTCCCACATGTGACGGCGGCACCTTCACCGTCGGCCGCACCATCGCGGCGGGGGATCCCCCGGGCTCGCTCGAGCAAGGCACCGCCCTCCCCATTATGACCGGCGCGAAGGTCCCTGAAGGCACCGCCACCATCGTCCCCGTCGAGCACTGCGAGCCCCCGCACTTCCCGGAAGAGGGCGCCACGGTCACTGTGCCGGCAGCCCCCGAGCAGTTCATCCGCCGCGCGGGCTCCGACGTCAAGGCAGGCACAACCCTCATCAATGAGCACACACTTCTCGACGCCCCCTCCATCGCCACCCTCGCCTCCCAAGGCTTGGCCGAGGTCCTCACGTACGCGCCCGCCCGCATCCTCATCTGCACCGGCGGTGCGGAAATCGATGGCGACGGGGAGGCGACCATCCCCGATTCCAATGCGCCCATGCTCGCGGCCTTGGCTGCGCAATATGGCATTGAGGTGGCCGGCTTCGTGCGCACGAACGACGATCCTTCTGCCCTTCGCGCGGACCTCGCCGAAGCAGTCATTACCCACCACCCCGATGTCATCGTTACTTCCGGCGGCATCTCCCACGGAAAATTCGAGGTCATCCGCCAAATCTTCGAAGAAGACGGCTGGTTCGGCCACGTGGCGCAGCAGCCCGGCGGCCCACAGGGCCTGTCCCGCCTTGGCGACGTCCCCGTGGTCTGCTTCCCCGGCAACCCCATCTCCACGCTGGTGAGCTTCCGCCTCTATTTGGCACCCGTTCTCGGTCACGCCCCGGACCCGGTCCGCGCCAGCCTTGCCGAGCCCGCCGAAGGCTTGGAGGGCCGCGAGCAGTTCCGCCGTGGCACCCTAGCTATCAACGACGGCACAGCAACAGCTTCCTTCCTCGGCGGCACCAGCTCCCACCTGATGTCCCAGGCCATCGGCGCCAACGCTCTCATCCGTATCCCGGCCGACGCGCAGTTTTCAGCCGGCGACCTCGTGGAGGTGTTCCCGCTCTCATGACCCGCACTGCGCTCGTTATTGTTGCCTCCACCCGCGCCGCCGCCGGCGAGTACGAGGACCGATCCGGCCCTATCTTGGTGAACTTCCTGCGTGAGCAGGGCTTCGATACCCCGCAGCCCCTCGTCGTCGCGGACGCCGACATTGACTCCGCCCTCGCCACTGCCTTCGCCGATGCCCCCTCCGTCATCCTCACCTCCGGCGGCACCGGCATCACACCAGATGATCGAACCGTCGAGGCACTCGCCCCGTACCTAGAGCGCGAACTACCCGGCCTGGCCCACGCCTTCTACGCGCACTCGGCGGCCATCCCCACCGCAGCACTCTCCCGCACGGTTGCCGGAGTCAGCGGGTCCACTTTCGCCATGGCCCTCCCCGGCTCCACGGGTGCTGCCAAGGACGGCTGCGCGGTCCTTGAACCGATTCTTGACCACATCATCAACCAGCTGGAAGGCATCAATGAGCACTAACTACGGCCTGCTCGGCGCGCGCATCAGTGCTGAGCCCATCACGGCCCCGGACATCGCCACCGCGGAAACGGGTGCTGTCGTTGTATTCGACGGCATCGTGCGCAACCACGACTCCGGCCGGGGTGTGAAACTCCTTACCTACACCGCGCACCCCACCGCCCAGCAGGAGATCGAGCGCGTCGCCGGCGAGGTCGCCGCCGCCTTCCCTGCCGTGCGCCTCTGGTGCGCGCACCGGACTGGAGCACTAGAAATCGGCGAATCCGCCTTCATCGTCGCCGCCGCCTCCGCGCATCGCAAGGACGCCTTCGAAGCAGCGTCGACCTGCGCTGACCGCGTCAAGGCGGAAGTCCCCATCTGGAAGGAACAGCTCCACACCGACGACACCACCACCTGGGTAGGACTGGAATGAACCGCTGTATGCGCTGTCGGTATTCGGTATGGACGGGAAATGGGCTTGGATCCAGAAAGTGAAAGCGCAATGCTCATAGCACTACTTCGAAAACTCCTAGCGGTTTGCGCTCTCGGCGTCTGTGCACTTGTCGTTTCTTCGTGTGCGCAAGAGCGTTCACAAACATCGAAGTCTTCTGCCACTTGGGAATGGGGTGGGATCGCTAGAGCTGTATCTGTGACTCCTTCCGTAAGCAACCACAATTATGTTTTTGGAACGAGCACTGGCGAGGTGGACTCTCTCGCTGAACTTGCATCGGTGTATAACCCTTCGATGGAGCGGCTCGGTGAAGGGTATGTGGCTCCAGATAAGGATCAATTGGTTGTCTTTGATTCAGATTTTCGCAAACAATCTGAGAAACCACTCGCAGGTTTAGATCTACCAACCCAAACGGCTTCTGCTGGTTCTGTGGACAATAAAGCAGCAGTGTTTGTTTTTAACGAAAGCACGAGCAATAGTCCGTATGCAAGCCGCATAGTGCTCGCAACTAAGGAATCTACAAGCACGGTAACTCGCGATAGGAGACCAGTCGCGTTAAGGGCTTGTACTGATGAAAAAGCTGTCTGGATAGAACGTGACGAAGATGACGGAAGCGGTTTAACGCTTGTACGTATGGGAGTCGACGGGTTGCTGTCTGAATCTCGTCTTGATACACCTGCCGGAACAGTCGCATCTGAATACTTCTCTGTTCTTGGGTGTGGGAAAGAAAAATCATATATTTCATTTCCTGACGATATTGGTGGTGTGTATGTTGTCTCGGTCGATACCTCGAATGAAAAACCAGCTTTAAAACACGAAGGAAATATCGAAAGGCTGCCGATACCAGGCGTAAATAGGTCCTCTCGCTACGAAGAAGGAAGCGTGTCGTACTTTACGAGTCGAGGTACGATCGTGGCAGTTAATCTCGAGCGTCAGGAAGTTAAAGAAACTGAACCGCTAATCGACGCAGATCGCCGTCCTGTATCTGCAACTATCGACGGCGGAAATGTATATATCGTAACTCAGCCGATTGACGGTGCTGAAGAGCTTCGCGTACATTCTTTTTCATTCAAAGCCCCATCTGCGGATAAGGATGGCGCGCATATCGCGAAGCTTAGCCAGCTTATGCAAGGTGGTACTGCAAAAGGGGCATACACAATTCCGATGTCTATTTACCCTTTCGATAAACGGACGGAATAATACCTAGAAGAGCTTTATTTTCGGCTCTTAAAGAGCGCGACCCCAGCTTCCGGGAGCAGATACAGGTGGTGACCATGGATGGGTTCACCAGTTATGCCACTGCAGTCGAGGAGCAACTACCACAAGCAAACAAAGTCATGGCCCCTTTCCATGTAGTGCATCTAGCAGCCGACAAGCTCACCAGTTGCCGACAAAGACTCCAACGTGAGACCACCGGGCGCCGCGGACGCAAAGAGGCCCATAACAAGCTACGCATAAAATGTCTCCTAGCGATGCCCTCATACCTGAAGATTGTCAAGCTGAACCAGTCAGAGTTTCTATCCTTCCTTTATAGGTAGGTTTCTCCGCTAAAGCGATGATGGATATGGCCACTCTGGCCGTGTCAGATCGTCGCGAATGATAGCTGTGATCGTCAAGAAGCGAGAGCGCCTTGCAGTAGCCGCGATTTGCGATGGCCTGCTAGTGGATACGAGTCATCTCGCTTTCAGTGGTCAAGTTTCATTGTAGTAAGAGCCAAAAGGAAAACCTTTTAATCCTGGATCCATATTCCATTCGAAGCATTTTTAAAATCGAGCAAATCGTTCCATGTAGAGGGAACGAAACTATTCCTATCTGTTTTCAGCCAAGTGATACGATCTGAATCCTCAAAGTCGAGTTCTTTAAGAAATGAATCGCCAGCAATTTCATACGCCCACAAGTCATGGACATTTTCATACTCAACCGAGTATTCTTGAAAATTTCCCTCAGGGTAAAAAATAGTTTCAAACCCAACAAAGGCTGACCCGTTAAGTGTCTCCACTTTTAATATAATATATAAAAAGTTATCGATCCAAGCGGCGGCGCCATGAAATTTCGGTGATAAAATGGTAGCTTCATCCCTGAACCTTTTTTCGCTCAAAGCATCCTTGTTAAGGATTTCCGCCAAAAAGAGCGCTGCGGCCTTTAGATCAAAATGATGCTCTGGGGCTACTGCCATTTCCACAAGTCCAAAGTGGGAATGTCTGTGCTAAACCAGCTGGGCGCCTTGTCGCTCGTTCCATGAGTGCCTGTATTGTGAACGGGATACATGGTTGTGATTCCGCGTGGCTCTGAAGCGTTTTTACGAGGTTTCGGCTCAACAATCGCACGGTAAGCAAAAGATTCACCCGTAAGTCGGCAAACTGCTCCTGCGGGATCGTAGCATATGACTTGATAAACCATTTCTTCATATCTCATGGAAGGCCCTTGGGGCTCTCGCACACAAGAGTTATTAAGCACGGTTTTTATAGACCACAAGCTCCAAATGTTGTGCTTATGAACAATTTTGTCGTATCCCCATGGAGCTTTGTCCGTCGTATTAAACCATCCACGTCGCAGCAAAATGGGCTTACCACACATATCCTTAGTCTCCAAAAGAAGTTCATCGGTGTAGTCATTCCCCCCGGCAGTTCCGCTACCTTGTAGGGTGGGCGTATCTTGTCCGACTCCTGCATCGGGGAGGTACTCGGGGAAAAACTTTTCCAGCTGGGAACCATAAATTGTTCCTTTTTCAAAGGGCTGCTGTTTCCATCCCTCTTGAAAATCTTGTGGATCTCCGGTGGGATACCCCTGACCTTCTCCGATTGCTTCTGCATACACCCACTGCAGTAGGACATCGCCTGTTATAGCGTGAGCGCCGAATTTGGGGTGCCACACCATAATTCCGTTTTGGAAA
>NZ_JASPGN010000015.1:0-66905 GCF_030232655.1 Corynebacterium sp. MSK218 | reverse complement strand
TTGTACTTTTGGAACAGCTTATAGCCTAGTGGCAGGCTACGCTGCTGAAATGAAAGATCTCATTGCTGACCTTGCGGAGTATCCATGAATATCGTCAAACTCTTTTCCTTCTCCCTAGCCTGTGTATTTACTGTGTTAGGGTTTTGTCCTGTTGTGGCCGTCGCTGCAGATAATGACTTCGCTTCATTGCGGGCAAGCAGTACAGTGCCGGTGAATGATAATCGTATTGCGGCTGTGTGGTCCGTAGCTCCGAGTTTGGATGACTCACAGCAACAACGTGTTCGGCGTGATTGCACTGCAAGCTATGCAGGGGACAATTTCTGGTTGACTGCGCATCACTGCGTCTCTGATTCACCTTTTATGGATGGTTTTCTCCGCCAATCAGATGGTGAAGTTGCAGGTATCGCTGCTATGTATACCAAGTCTTCTACTGAAGATATTGCGCTGATTAAAGTCGGGGACGGAATCAACGCCGATTCATTTACCTTGGCCACAGAGGCGTTGAAAATCGGGGATCAAGCCATACTTACTGGTTATGGTCAACCTCATGACTATGCTTCTTCGGCGTCAACAGTCATTTCCGAAAAAGTAGACTCCCTGAACTTCGGAAACGTTACGTATACAGATCTGTTGAAAGGAAAATCGTCAACGCCTTCACGATCCTGTGGTGGAGATTCAGGAGCACCTGTCTACAAAGACAACACTCTCTATGCAATACACACTGCCGGCGGATTTAACCCAGAATGCACCGATGGACAAGATAGGCCCATGTGGCATACAAACCTTCCCCCAAGGGCTAACTGGGTACATGAAACCATCAACTCTAACGCGGGACTTTCACCGCAAGAAAAAGTTAAAGCAGAAAACGGCCTTAAGTATGCTCCCGCTGCAGCTCCCCCGCCTGTTGCCCCCTACATCAGACCGTGACAAAGCCCCTCACGACACCTAGGAGTTTCTGCCTCATCCGGAATGCGGCCCAGTATCCATTTGTTGCGCAATCCACCAAGCCAAGGGGCGCCATGGTGGCAGAGCCAAACAGGGCCAAAGCAAAGGCGCCATGTGAAGACCCCAACGCTAAACCGGCTCTTACCTGGTACTCTAAGCGGGGATTTCCGCCAATTACCGCAGAGATTGAGGATGACTAATGCGGATGGATAAAGATCCAAAGTTTATTCGCTTTCCAGAATCTCTGTGGGCTTTTGCCACCATATTCCCTCGGATATTATTGAAAAACATGGAGTTGAACACTTTTTCGATTATGGATATTTGTGGCTCTATTCAATATTGGGAGTAATCCTCTTTGGCATTTCCATGATCATGGATGAAAAAGCGGTATCTCCTTGGATGCATCGTGTGCGTTCCATTTTCCTCTTTGCTGCAACGATAGCTATTACAGCTTTCTTCCCTAGCTTGGTTGGGCGAATAGTCGTGGTGTTCCTAGCCGTCTGCTACCTTTTCTGGCCCAATAACCATTTAGTCTTTCGTCAGTCAGCGGCATGATCGGTATTTTAAGTGGAGTTAGCAGTCTATTAATCGCTCGATAAAGAGTGATAGGATCTTGCTAAACTGTCCACCAAAATTTGGCCACAGTACTCATGCGGGTACTGCGGCCAAATCGGCGCATCTATCAAAAAGGGTACATAAGGGTTAAGTAGCTCTTAACTGTGGAGTTGTGACGCCTTGAGAGTGCCAGGGAGATTTGGATTCAGAATCCCGTCCCAAGGAGTTATTGAAATCAAGGCAAGCCCAGGGAAAGCTCGGAGAACTTCAGAATGAGCTCACGCTACGCACGCCAGGAAACCCTGTGGGGAACCTCCACACAGCAACGACTTCGCTCTTCCACCGTCGCAGTCATCGGCGCCGGCGGCTTGGGCTCGCCTGCCCTGCTCTACCTGGCAGGCGCTGGCGTGGGGCGCATCCTGCTTTTCGACGACGACACCGTCTCCCTCTCCAACCTGCACCGTCAGGTCATCCACACCACGGCGACCGTGGGCCAGCCCAAAACCGAATCCGCCGCTGCGGCTTTGAGTGCCCTCAACCCGGAGTGCACCGTCGAGCAGTTCTCACGCCTGACACCCGATACCGCCCTCGACCAGCTGCGCGGTGCTGACCTCATCATGGACGGCACCGATAACTTCTACTCCCGCCACCTCGCCTCCTGGGCTGCCCACGAACTGGGCATTCCGCACGTGTGGGCCTCGCTTTTGGGCTACGACGCGCAGCTCACTGTCTTCCACTCCGGCCACGGCCCGGTCTACGAGGACCTCTTCCCCACCGATCCGCAGGTGCCCTCCTGTTCGCAGGCCGGCGTGATGGGACCGGTCGTCGGCGTGGCTGGTTCCGCCCTAGCGGTGGAGGCGCTCAAGCTCCTCACCGGCATCGGCACCCCGCTCATCGGCACGCTGGGCTACTACGATTCCCTCGCCGGGACCTGGGAGTACATCCCCGTGCGCGCGAACGGCGCCACCCCGGCGCGCCCCGACAACCCCACCGACGTTCGCGAGATCCCAGAAGACGCCACGCTCATCGACGTCCGCACCTCCCCCGAACGCGCCACCTCCCTCATCCCCGGCTCACAGCATCTCCCGCTCGATGACATCCTCGCCGGCCACAACCCACCCCTAAAATCTGAGGACCTCGCCGTCCTCTACTGCGCCAGCGGCCTGCGCTCCTCTCAGGCCGTCGAGGCCCTACGCGCCCGCGGCTTCAGCAACGTCTACTCACTGCGCGGCGGCATCGACGCCTGGCAAGAGCACATCTCCGAACTCGAGGCCGAGGCCACCGCCGCCCGCCGAGGCGATCTGGAGACCATCTCTCTCGATGACCTAGAAGCCGAGCAGGGCGTGGCCGACTAGTTTCACGCCGCGGGGTGCGAAAGCCTTCCGAAAGTTAGACAGGCCACGCGGAAGAGAGTCAGCAGGTTTCTTCGCTAAACGGCAGAACTCGATGACTCGCGCTCGCGCGGCAAGGGTCTCGTGGGGGATAAATCCGGTCTGTGGCGCTGGCGAGTCGAGGACTACCGCGTTATCGCGGCAATATACGAAAACACAGTCACGGTCACCGTTGTTGACTTAGGTCACCGACGCGAAGTCTACGATTAATCAGCCAGCGGGTCGGTTCCGCCGAGCTTCATCTCGAAACGCTCGTAGTCCTCTAGGTTCGCAAAGTGCCGCGAGTAGAGATCGCAATCGCGGTCTACATAACCATAGAGGGCTGGCGCAACATCCACGATGTGCCGTACCTTCACGTCCTCACCATCAGCCTGCTCGTTCGCCATCGCTTCAACGCGTTCTCGAGCCTTCTCGTCCGACTCCGCATACACAATATAAAAGTCCTCACGGAAGAAGCTTTGGGGAGATGAACTGGACTTTTTAGCAAGTTCCATCACGACAATTCCAACATAAGGTTCCATTGCCGGCTACTGTCCTTTCCGGTTCTTGGTCAGCTTGGACTCAACTCTACCTGCTCACCCAGACCACGTAGCGTGGAAAAAGTCAGCCGGTCGCCCTTTAAGTTCATTGCCATGAAGACCCATTCCGCGCCCGCGGCTTCAGCAACGTCTACTCACTGCGCGGCGGCATCGACGCCTGGCAAGAACACTTCTCTGAGCTTGAGTCCGAGGCCGAAACCGCACGCCGCGGCGATTTGGAGACCATCTCTCCGGATGACCTAGAAGCCGAGCAGGACCTGGACGACTAGCGTCACGCCACTGGCCATGAGATTCTCTACCCCTCAGCTGGCGGTTCCACCTTCTCGACGCCCCTGCCGCATGGTCCCTTTAGTTTGGTCCCCATACTCTGGTCCCTACTCACTGTAAAGGGACCTTTTACAGCCAGTTTCTTGTACCCAGATGGTCCCTTTACCCAGTGAAAGGACCAAAGTAGAGAGACCAATTTGAAGGGACCATCTTTGCCCCCTTCATCGACCAATCAGCCCCCAAGAGTCCGTACTACTTGCCCCACAAAGGGTTCCCCTCACATGGTTCTAGTCAGATGGTTTGTTTGCACCCAAACGAACCATCTACCTAGGTGCAGATGGTTTACTTGCTCCCAAGCGAACCTTATGAAGGGAACCATGTAAGAATCCGACTCCCGCAGCGCAGCCAACAACGGGGCACCTTGTAAGCTCACTGCCATGAGAAGCCGCCAGTATTACGTCGCCACCGTTGTGGTGTGTGCTCTCACGCTGGTGTACATGCTGCTGCGCTGGGACTCGGTCCCCGATCCCATCCCGGTCCACTTCGATGGTTCGGGCAACCCGGACCACTTCGAGCCGAAGTCTTACCTCAACGCAACGGTCCTGGTTTGGATCGGCATCGTGTTCGCCATTGCGCTGCCACTGTGCGTGCCGCCGGTCTCGCTGGCACGAAGGACCATGGCGGTTCCACTAGAGTCAGCTCTTCCGTTCTCCGAGGCCACCGCACAGCGCGCGGAGCTACTCACTGTAAAGACCACCACGTTCATTGCCCAGACAGTCCTTACCATGACGGCTTGCCTGTGCCTCACTGCGGTCTGCACCGTCATTCCGGATATCCCCTTCTCAGGCTTTCTCCTCGTGGTCGCGTGGATAGCCTTCACCGTGTTCGTCATGGTTCAGGGCGTCCGATTAACGCTGAAATCTGCGAAGGACGTGAAAGCGATACCAACCGACGATGATGAACAGGTTCGCAACGAAGCACTCCGCTTTGCCGGTGGCATGGGAGTCTACAAAGAACCTAAAGACCCGATGTGCATGGCAGTCTTTTCCATGAATCCTTCGAAGCTCCAGATCAACACCGCACACGAACCTGGCCGCCGCTACCTGTGGCGCATGGGCATCGCTCTCGCCGCATCCATAGCATTCTGCGTGCTCATCACCGTACGCTAGATGCATGGAGCACCTGTTTGAGCGCGCACACTCGATTCTTTCTGATGCCGCCCACGTCGAAGTGTTCACCGGCGCGGGTATGAGCGCGGATAGCGGCATCGCCACATACCGCGATGCGCAGACGGGCGTCTGGGAGAATGTGGATCCGGTGGCGATGGCGTCGATAAGCGCATGGCGTACCGAGCCTAAGCCCATGTTCGCCTGGTACCTGTGGCGCGCCCAGCTGGCGCAGCGGGCCGCGCCCAACGCCGGGCACCGCGCAATTGCTGCCGCACGTGGCATGACGGTGACCACGCAAAACATCGATAACCTGCACGAGCGCGCCGGAAGCCAAGACGTGGTTCACCTGCACGGCTCCTTGTTCTCCTTCCGCTGCACCGATTGCGATACGCCATATGACGAGGACATTGCACTGCCGAACGAACCGGTCGAGAGCATCACTCCACCCGAGTGCCCCGTATGCGGTGGGCTCGTGCGCCCGGGCGTCGTATGGTTCGGCGAAGCCCTGCCCGACGACGAATGGGCCGAGGCCGAGCGCCGCATGTCCACCGCGGACGCGCTGCTCATCGTGGGCACCTCCGGCGTGGTCTACCCCGCCGCCGGCCTGCCACAGATTGCCCACGCGCGCGGCATCCCCATCGTGGAAGTCACCCCGCAGCCCACGGACCTCTCGCCGCTTGCCAGCGTGGTGGTCACCGCCACCGCAGCGGAGGCGCTGCCTCGCATCTTAGCGGGGCGAATCGATGGCAAAGACAAGTAGCAACCAGAAATCCCGCAGCCCTTGCCCACCGAAATGTACAAGATGTACATTTGCAGTATGAAAACGATGTCAGTGGCGTCGAGCCAATTCCGCCAATCCCAAAGCCAGATTCTTGACGAGGCACAGCACACACCCGTCGCCATCACTAGCCGTGGAAGTCGTGTTCGCGCTTTTGTCGTCTCTCCTTCATTTTTCGCTCGCGCAGTCGAAGCACTGGAAGATCGTGAAGATGTTCAGGCCGCTGAACTTGCCCGAGGAGAGTCCGTAGAGATTTCACACGAAGACCTTAAAAAAGAACTGGGCCTCACCTAATCGCCTTCTATGGCTAACTCCACTTATCGCATCACCTATAAGGCATCCGCAGCCAAGGAGCTACGCAAGATCGACAGGCCGACACAAAGGCGACTACTTGCTGCAATCGAAGACTTGGCCGTTACCCCTCGCCCGGATGGAGTAAAGAAGCTAAAAGCCTCAGACGACTTGTACAGAATTCGAGTCGGACACTATCGCGTGGTTTATGAAATCTTAGACGGAAAACTCGTGGTGCTGGTCCTACGCGTTGCTCACCGACGAGATGTTTACCGGAAATAGGAAAAATTCCTCTCAGACAAACAAACCCGGCTCCCCCTGCCAGAAGGTGAATACTCCACTTAGATCGGAAGATAGTTCTTACACATCCAGATCGATGTCGTGCTCCTTAGCCTTTCCCTCCAGCACTTGCTCATAAGACTCCAGTAGCCGGCGAGCATTGACTGGGGAGCCGAAAAGATAATCAGTCTCTACCCACGCCGAATAGTTATCCTCTGACATCACGAAACCGCCTTCCTTACCACAACCATTATTCCCCCGAGAGGAGGTAAACCCATGCTCTACCTTGTTCCAGGAGCCTTAGCGGGAATCACCTTTTACGCCATTCTCACAGCAGTGAGCTGGGCCATCGGGAAAGCCTGGCCACAACGACGTCTAGGCGCACATAGCCGGTTAGCCATCCACTGCCTTGCCGCAGTTGCATTTTCAATTTTTCTCGCTTTGCCTGGCGGCGGCGGAAACTGGGCCACCCACCTGCAAATTAGCGGATTCCTACTGGCAGGATGCATTCTGAGCTTCATTACGGCCGCACAGGAAAAGAAGCAAAGCCGCTACCAATGACCCCCAAAAAATTGGCGGAGGCGGCGGGATTTGAACCCGCGGTGAGTTTCCCCACGCTGGTTTTCAAGACCAGTGCATTCGGCCGCTCTGCCACGCCTCCTCGTCACGCGTCAGCATGCACCGCGCGCAACACGTTCAGAGTACTAGACTCCGCCGCGGGAGAAGAATTCGCCTCATCACGTCACCGACTATGGCCTCACGACCGCAGGTTCGTCAGTGCTGCTCGTCGTGCTGATTGCTTTGCGACGCCGCGGGTGCACCATCAGACTCCTCATGCTGAATGCGCGAGACATGCAGTCGGGCGTGGGCGATGGCGTCGAGAGTGTCGTCAAAAACGTGATTCTCGTGCGCAAGCTGGTCGAATACGCCGAGTTCGCGCAACACCGGAACATGTTCGGGCTTCGTAGCTGAGAGTAGAACTCGGGTGCCGTGACGTTCAAGGCGCCCGATCGTGTCGGCGAGCATCTGGGCGCCAGTGGCGTCGATCGTCGTGACGTAGCGCATGCGGAGCACGACAACCTTGACCGACGAGGCATCAGCGAGATCGAGGAGGAAATCGTGCGCTGCGCCAAAAAAGAGTGGGCCTTCCAAGCGGAAGGCGGCGATGTGCTCGTCGAGAAGCTCGCGTTCCTTGTCGCGGTGGTCTCCCGTCTCCAGTGGGGCGGCCTCTAACACCGCCGTGCGGGCGGTATCGCGCAGCGCGAAGAAGCCCGCTATAACAAGACCGATGAGCACTGCGACGACAAGGTCAAACACGACGGTGGCGGCAGCCGTGATGAGCAGGGTAGCCCCGTCACCCTTGGTGGCGCGTATCACCGAGCGGATATTCCGCGGGTGGATCATCTGGATCGCAGTGGCGATGAGTACACCGGCGAGCGCGGCGAGAGGGATCTCGCCCACCCACTGGGCCGCGACGAGTACGGCGAGGAGCAGGAGCAGCGAATGGAACACCGCTGCCAGGCGCGTACCCGCGCCTGCTCGCACGTTGACAGCAGTTCGGGCGATCGCGGCGGTTGCGGGAATCCCGCCGAACAAGGGCGCGACGACGTTGGCCACGCCCTGCCCAAAGAGCTCGCGGTCAGGATCGTGCCGGTCACCGACGGTCATTGCGTCGGCAACCGTCGCGGACAGCAACGATTCCAACGCACCGAGCGCTGCGACGGCGACCGCCGCTAACAGCAAGGAATCCAGGTGCTCCCACGGGATCTGTGGCAAGCGCGGGGCGGGCAACGTCGACGGGATGTAGCCGATAGTCTTCAGACCGCCGTCTGCCAGCATGTTGATGGCCGTCGCGGCAGCTACCAACACCAGCGCCGCGGGAAAGCCACTACGAATGCGGGCAGCAACCACGATTCCGGCCGCCACCGCGAGGGTCATAACGGGTGCCTGCCATACCGGAGCATCTAACCAAGCTTTGATTGCGTCCCACGCCAACCCGAGGACTTTCTCGCCATCTACGTCAACACCGAGTGCTGCAGGTAGCTGTTGGAGGCCGATGATCACCGCAATACCGGCTGTGAAACCTTCAACGACAGGCAAAGGCATGTACTTCATCGCGCGGCCAGCGCCGGTGAATGCCAGCAAGAGCAGCATGAGCCCCGCCAGCACGCCGACGACGAGCACCCCATCGGCACCATGGTCGGCCACGATGGGGATGAGCACCACGGTCATTGCGCCGGTCGGGCCGCTTACCTGGACGTTGCTACCGCCGAAGACTGCGGCCAGGATGCCCGCGACGATGGCCGTCGTAATTCCGGCTGCCGCGCCGACACCGGACGCAACTCCGAAGCCGAGCGCGAGGGGGAGTGCAACGAGGGCCACCATGAGGCCTGCCGAGAGGTCGCGCCCGATCGTCGCGCGGGACCAGTCCGAGCGGCGCGGTGCGAAACGCAGGGCACGGGATCGGATGCCCACCTTGGAGACGGTGGAAGGGTAGGTCATACTACTTTCTTGCTCCTTAGAGGCTCAACGACATCCAAAGGATACACAAGGCGCCCTCCTTCGACGGGCCGCATTCCCAATTCTGACCGATGCCTCATGTTGACGAATTCCCACCACACCCCAACCCTTCGGCACTAATTTGAGCCAAGTCAGGGATGAGCACAGCACCCGACACCACTTACTGAAAACCATTGCCGCACGCGCCCTCCTCTGGTTTACTCGGGGCCATGCAAACAGTAGATACCCTCATCATCGGCGGTGGCGCGGCCGGCCTTCAGGCAGCCCTAGTCATGGTTCGCGCGCGCCGCAGTGTCCTCGTTGTTGATTCCGCCACTCCCCGCAACCGCTTTGCCCACGAAATCCACGGTGTCATCGCCCTCGAAGGCACGCCACCCCTTGAGTTCCAGGAGCGCGGCAAGGAACAGCTGCGCGGCTATGGCGCCCAGATCGTGAACGCCACCGTGGATTCTGTCACCGATAATGACCGCACGCTCACCGCCACGTTGAGCAACGGTGAGACCATCGCTGCCCGCTCTATCATCGTCGCCAGCGGCGTGGACGACGAGCACCCCAACATCCCGGGCTTGGAAGAAAACTGGGGAAATACGGTCCTCCACTGCCCCTACTGCCACGGATACGAGGTGGCGGACAAGAAGCTCGGCGTGCTCTACATCGGCGAGTTCTCCTTCCACCATGCTGCGGTTCTGCGCCAGTGGTCGAAGGACATCACCTTCTTCACCAATGGAATGGAATTCACCGACGAGCAGCGCGCGGACCTGACTCGGCGGGGCATTGCGCTTATCGACGGCCCCGTCACCGCCTTCCGGGACGGAAAAGTCCTGCTGGAAAGCGAAGAGCATGCCGTCGATGCACTGTTTTACATGCCCATTCCCCGCCCCCACGATGAGTTCCTCGCTGACCTCAACCTCAAGCGCCACAGCCCACCGGCTGCGATGGGCGGCAGCCTGATCGAGGCTGATCTCACCGGTGCCACCAGCCACCCGCGCGTCTGGGCGGTGGGCAACGTGGTCAATCCAGGCGCACAGGTGGCGATGGCCATGGGCCAGGCCAATGCTGCTGCTATTACGGTCAACGGCTTCCTCGTCGAGGATGATTGGATTTAAGTACGGTGGTGTGGCATGAAAGCCATCATTCAGACCAATCCGGAAGACCCAAGCTCG
The DNA here is from genome assembly GCF_030232655.1 of Corynebacterium sp. MSK218. Taxonomy (NCBI): domain Bacteria; kingdom Bacillati; phylum Actinomycetota; class Actinomycetes; order Mycobacteriales; family Corynebacteriaceae; genus Corynebacterium; species Corynebacterium sp. MSK218. The sequence continues at coordinate 57,008 of NZ_JASPGN010000015.1, read as the reverse complement.
CTAGAGCTGGGCGATGCAGATAAGCCGCAGCTAGGCCCAGGCGAAGTCCTCGTTAAGGTCAAAGCCGCCGGCGTGAACCGAGCCGACTTGCTCCAGGCCCGCGGACACTACCCGCCACCGCCAGGCGCTTCGGAGATTATCGGCCTTGAAGTGGCCGGCGAGGTCGTCGATGCAGGCGACACCGACGTCGAGGTGGGCTCCAAGGTCGGCGCGCTGCTGGCCGGCGGCGGCTACGCCGAGTACGTGGCCGTGCCCCAAGGCCAGCTGCTGCCCATCCCCACCGGCTATTCCTTTGCCGAGGCCGCATCCGTCATCGAGGTGGCCTGCACCGTATGGTCCAACATCGCCATGGAAGCTGGTCTTACTCAAGGCCAGACCATTCTTATCCACGGCGGCGCGGGTGGCATCGGCACCTTCGCCATCCAGGTGGCCAAGCAGCTCGGCGCCACCGTCGCCGTGACGGCTGGTTCCGATGAGAAGCTCGAGACCTGCAAGGAACTCGGCGCGGACATTCTCATCAATTACAACGAGCAGGATTTCGCCGAGGAACTGAAGAACCAGTGCGATGTCATCCTCGACATCATGGGTGCGAAGTACCTCAAGAAAAACCTCATTGCGCTGGCGCAGGGCGGCCACATGGTCACTATCGGCATGCAGGGTGGCACGAAGGCCGAGCTCAACATGGCTATTCTGCTGAGCAAGCGCCTGACTCTGCAAGGCACCACGCTGCGCTCCCGTTCGTTGGAGGGCAAGGCCGCCATCGTTGCGAACACCGTTAAAAATGTCTGGCCGTGGTTGGAAGAGGGCAGCGTCAAGCACCACCTGCACGCCACCTACGCGCTGGCCGACGCCTCCGAAGCCCACAAAGCCCTCGACTCCGGCGAGGTCACGGGCAAGCTCGTCCTCGAGGTCTAACCTCCCTCGTTGAGGAGCTAAGCCAAGGACGCCACGACGCGGGTCAAGTGCTCAATGTCGTGGTAGGTGCTAAACGGGCTCAGGGAAACCGTCACGGCGCCGCCGACCTCATCCACACCCATCTCGGTGAGCAGCGGCGTGTGCGGCGCGGTGGTGGTGACGAGGCCGTTGTCAAAGAGGCGGCGGTGGATCACATCCGCGGGCACGTCGCGCACGGCGAAGGTAAGCCGCGGGAGGCGGTCATCAGAGGCATCGGCAGCCGCCTCACCTGTTACGCCCAAGATGTGGACTGCCGGAAGAGTGCCCAACAGGCTGTAGAGATCACCGCAGAGTTCCTCCATGTAAGACGACAGCGCATCGAGCGAGCGTCCCAGGCGCACACGGCGCGAACCGCGCTCGCCACCGGCCAGGGCAGCGAGGTGATCCGCCAGCGGACCCACGCCACCGGCCAGGCCCGGCGAGACCGGGCCAACCACTAGGTCATCGAGGCGGCGGAACATTGCGGTATCGCGGAAGACCAGCGCCGCCAACTGCGGCCCGCCCAGTGTGCCTAGATCCACGCCGAGGATATCCGCGCCCACAGAGTCGAATTCGATGCGGCGGTAGGGGGCTACCGAGGAGACGTCGACAAGCGCCCAGGCTCGGGAACGCTCATGGACCGCATCAATGATGTCCGCCGTCGGCGTGACCGTGCCCAGCAGCTCGTGCGCGGCGGGGAAGGCCACGAACCGCGTGGAACCATCGACCAACTCGGCATACTGGAACGCCGGCAGCTCACCCGTGCCCAGGTCTGGCTGGGCCCAGCGGATGTCAGCATCGAGGTGCGCGAATGCCCTGGACAGCTCCGGGGGATCGAGGCGCGAGAGCACCACTGAGGACTGACGGCGTACAAGCGGACGCAGCGCTGCCGCCAGAGACTGGTAGAGCACCGGCAGGGACGGGCCGAGGATGACCCGGTCTGCCGTCGCACCCGTGAGATCGGCCACGGCTCGGCGTGCGGAGGAATACATGTCATCCGCCAGCAACTCGCCCGGCGCGCGGCGAGCCGAGTGCGCGCCGACGGTATCCTCCTGCGGCTTGACCGTGGCGGACGTGCGGAAGGAACGGGCCACACCCGAGGCCACGCGCTCCGCAATCTGCGGCGCGGCATGCGCGTTGAGGTAGGTCCAGCCATCGGACAGCCCAGTGTAAAGACCTCGCACACTGGCGACGTCATACTGCTGCGTCATGCTGCGGCCCTTTCTCATATCGTCCGATCGACTCCCTACTCTATACTCCCCACGTAAATCTTTCCTAACCCGAGGTTTTCCCAGCTCGTCGATGTTTTCGCAGGTGGCGGGCGTGTGTGTAGCTGTTTGGCATAAGCGCGCGCTAGTGTGAAGGGCGTGCAAGACAAGAAAAACCTGCGTGACGACGTCGCCCGCATGACCACTCCGCCTGCACCCGGCGAGGAGCCGGCTTCGCGGTCTATGACCATGTCGGCGGCTTTCGCCGACCTGTTGCAAGGCGCCCGCCAGCGCGAGCTGTGGTTCAAGCTGGGTATCCAAGACATCAAGCAGCGCTACCGCCGCTCGGTGCTGGGCCCGTTCTGGATCACCATCGCCACCGGTGTCATGGCTGCGGCCTTGGGCCTGCTGTACTCCATGCTCTTCCAGATCCCAGTGGCAGAGTTCCTGCCCCACGTGACAGTGGGCCTCATTATGTGGAACTTCATCTCGGGTGCCATCAAGGAAGGCGCCACTGTCTTTATTGAGAACGAGGGTCTGATCAAGCAGCTGCCTGCGCCGCTTTCGGTCCACGTCTACCGCCTAGTCTGGCGGCAGACCCTCTTCTTGGGCCACAACCTCATCATTTGGCTTCTGCTCATCATTATCTTCCCGCGCAGCCTGGGCTGGGAGTTCTTCCTGTGCATTCCGGCCTTTGCCCTCCTGCTGATCAACGGTGTGTGGGTCGCCATGTTCTTCGGCATCATCGCCACTCGTTTCCGTGACGTCGCCCCGCTGCTGGAGGCACTGACACAGCTGCTCTTCTACGTCACGCCGATCGTGTGGATGACGAGCACACTCAAGGAACAGGGCGAAGCCGTGGCAAGCCGCGCGCGTATTGCGGAGCTCAACCCGCTATATCACTACATGGAGATTGTCCGCGGCCCGCTCATCGGTGTGCACGTGCCGGCCTATCACTGGTTCATCGTCATGGGCTGCACCGTCGTCGGCCTGCTCATTGCCGGTTTGGCCATGCGTCAGTGGCGTTTCCGCGTCTCCTACTGGGTCTAGAAAGGATTGTCCATGGTTTCCATTGATACGTATAACGCTTGCGTGGACTTTCCCATCTTTGATGCCAAGTCTCGTTCGCTAAAGAAAGCGATGCTCTCCACGGCTGGTGGCTCCATTGGTAAGAATGACCAGAACGTGGTCATGGTGGAGGCACTTAAAGACATCAACCTTCACCTGCGTGAAGGCGACCGCGTGGGGCTCGTTGGTCACAACGGTGCTGGTAAAACGACCTTGCTGCGCCTGCTTTCCGGCATCTATGAGCCGACTCGCGGCACGGCCGATGTGCGCGGGCGCGTGGCCCCTGTTTTCGACTTGGGCGTGGGCATGGACCCGGAGGTCTCCGGCTACGACAACATCATCATCCGCGGCCTCTTCTTGGGCCAGACCATCAAGCAGATGAAAGCCAAAATGGATGAGATTGCGGAGTTCTCTGAGCTGGGTGATTACCTCTCTATGCCGCTGCGCACCTATTCCACCGGTATGCGCGTGCGCCTGGCGCTGGGCGTGGTGACCTCGATTGAGCCGGAGATCCTGCTTCTCGACGAAGGCATTGGCGCCGTCGACGCCGCCTTCATGGCCAAGGCCCGTGTGCGCCTCCAGGATCTGGTGAAGCGCTCCGGCATCCTGGTCTTCGCTTCCCACTCCAATGACTTTTTGGCCCAGCTGTGCGATACCGCCTTGTGGATCGACCACGGTCAGATTCGCTCCGTGGGCGAGGTCTCCGATGTCGTAGGGCAGTACGAGGGGCCCGAGGTTGGCGAGTATGTTCGCGATCTGCGCAAGCGCTTCGATAACGAGGAGAACGCCTAAGTTTCCGTGAAAACAGGCAACTATTCACTTGTTTTCACGAAATCCTCGCTGTTCCTACTGCCCTAGCTGCCAATCTTGCCGGCCCTCAGCGAATGGCTGACCAAACTTTCGTCACTTAGGGCACCTCACCCCGAGCATCGCACCCAGCTCCTCGGTCATGCCACTGACAGTCACTTCCGGCCCCGGCTGGTAATCCTCTTTGCGCAGCACTGCCTTGTTGCCTTCGATGGCGTAGCCCAGCTTGCGCGATACCGCCTGGGAAGCTTCATTTCCCGGCTCCCACTCGGAGCGCAGCTGGCATGCACCCAAGTACTCAAAGCAGAAGACTGCAGCGGCGTGGCGGATCTGGGTACCTATCCCGCGGCCCTGAAGGCGGTGGTAAATCCACGAACCGGTTTCGACCTCATGGTTATCGGAGAAATTCTGGGCCCGCAGATCCACCGAGCCGATGATCTCACCATCAAGATGCACTCCGAAGTCGAGCGACCATTCTTCCGGGGACATGTGCACACGGTGCGCCCACCGGAAGCTCGGGTCCGGCTTCCCTTTCAACCACGGAAACGTGTACTCCGGAAGCGGCTCACCAAATATCTCAGCGGCGCTAACACCGTGGATAGCGGCAATGTCACTGTCGCGCAGCACCCGCAGGGTCAGCTCGCCTACCTGCACCGTGAGTTTGAACGGAGCCCACATCTCTTCGATATCTTTCACAGCCATGGCAACATCCTACTGAGCACTGTGGGTGGCACAATGGAACGCATGACTGCCACCTTGTCCCAAACCGGAACGACGGCCGCTGTGATCGTCACCCACCAGCGCGTGGAGCTGCTGCGCGCTTCCCTTGAGCAGGTGGTGAACCAGACGCATCCGGTGCAGTGGGTCATCGTGGTGGACAACGGCGCGGAACAAGCCGTGGAGGATTTACTCCACGAACTGGCCGGCGAGCGCGGCGTTTACGTGCCTTCCGAAACCAACCTCGGCGGCGCGGGCGGCTTCGCGCTGGGCTTCCTCACCGCACTGGCCCTCGGCGCGGACGCAGTGTGGTGCGCTGATGATGATGGCCGCCCCGCCGATCATCACGTGCTCGAAGAGCTCTACCGCGTCGCGGAAGAAAACAGTCTGCACGAGGTCTCCCCCGCCGTGTGCAACATCAACGAGCCTGCCAAACTGGCTTTCCCGCTGCGCCAGGGCCTGGTATGGCGGCGCTACCTGAGCGAGCTGGAAGGTGATTTTCTCCCCGGCATCGCCTCCCTCTTCAATGGCGCGCTCATCTCCGCCGAGGCCATGGAGATCATCGGTGTGCCGGACTACCGCCTGTTCATCCGCGGCGATGAAGTGGAGTACCACCGCCGCCTGGTCAACTCAGGCTTGAGCTTCGGCACCGCGCTGACCACGAGCTACCTACACCCAGACGGCTCCGATGAGTTCAAGCCTATCCTCGGCGGAAAAATGCACACCCAGTACCCGGAAGGCGAGTTCAAGCGCTTCTTCACCTACCGCAATCGCGGCTACCTGCTGTGGCAGCGCGGCATGCGCAAGCTCCTGCCACAGGAGTTCGCGCGCTTCGGCTGGTTCTTCCTAGTCCAGCAGCATGACGTCAAGGGATTTGTGGAGTGGCTGCGCCTACACAACCGTGGCCGCAAGGAAGACTTCCGCCGCCCCTAAAGACCATAAAGAGTCTGCAACGCCCCAGCGCTACTCCACTTCAAAAGATTTCCGCGTGCTGCGGAAAATAACCCAGCGCTGCACAAGGAAGTTAATAATCGTCGCCGTGCCCTGCGCAATGACGAAAGCCACGGCTAGCGCCCACGAGGAGGGCCATTCCAGGTTGTGGTCGAAGAAGGGAAACGCCCAGCGATACAAGAGGATATTGATCGCATAAGTCATGGCGTAGGTAGCGATAACGGCCGCAAAGCGACGCTTCGATGCATTTGCATTGAAGGTCCACCGCCGATTAAGCAAGTACGCCACGAGGGTGCCAGCGGCAAAGCCCAAGGTACGCGAGGTCACGTCACCAAAGAGATCCAAACCAATCTGGAAGAGCCAGGTTATGGAGACGTCGATAACCGCGGCGATTGCTCCCGTAATAGCGAACTTCGCGCCCTGCGCATGCAGGGAATTCGACTGGGAAAGGCGTTCGGCGCGAGTCGGCATAGCAGGAAGTTTACTTGCCCTTGAAAATGAAGACGCGCTGAATAGCGAAGTTAGTCACCGTTGCCACGCCCTGCGCGATGACGAAGGCAATGGTGTCTTTGAGGGCACCCTCAAAGCCCAAACTAATAAGAGGAGCGTTGAGCACCCAATAGAGGAAGTTCTGGACCGCAAAGGTGGATAGATACAGCATGCCCACCGCGCCGGCAGTACGGCCGGATACCTGTGCGCCAAAGGTCCACCGAGCGTTGGCCACATAGGCTGCAATGGTGCCAAAGACCCAGCCGATAGCCTTGGCTAGGGAACGATGCATCCCAAGATAGGTAAGGAATAAGGTAAGGCCATAGTCAATGGCGGCGGTGAAGACACCGACGGAGACGAAGCGGACAAGCTGCGTCTTCAGAGTGGAGTCACCGGTCGAGGTTGGTTTAGTCACGGCCGAATACTTTACCCGCGCACAAGGGCACGGTAAATGTCCAAGCGATCTACCGGCGCGGCGGCATTTGCGCCATAGGCTCCTAAGGACGCCAAAACCTCGAGGGACGCAGTACACAAGTCACGGATCTCAGGGCCGCGAAGTTCCTCGCCATCATCATCGACCCAGCCGAGCGCCGCCATCGACGTTTCCACAACGGAATCCGTCAGCTCACGGCCACCCATGCAGGACAATGCCAGAGCCATGGACCAGAAAGCGTCTTTGCCCTCGTTGGTGACCTCACGCGGCAACGTGCGCAATTGGCTGAGTGTGGAAGCATCGGCGCTTATCTCGCGGCGCAGGTCTAGTGCTTGGAGGAGCGGGACGAAGTCGTAGAGCCGGGTGCGCTCGATGAGCGCGCGGACGGGGGCTACGACAAGCTCGAGGACCTCGTCGATGGTTTCTTGACCCGTGAGTTCCGCATTAACAGCGGTGAGATCAAACGGCGTGTGGAAAGAACCAGAGCCGCCCACGCACAGAGCCTCAGGGGTGCCGCCATCACGTGGATATGTCTCCACAACAACTATCTCGAAATCCCACAGTCCCCAGGCATAATCCATTTGCTCACCTTCACGGCGAAGGAATTCGCGCACGGCGTGATGCGGATCAATGCGCCCGCCGCGGGCGTCGTGGTGCTCGAAGAAGTGCCACGGTGAATCTTCGTCCGGAAGGCCGAAGCAAACCTCGAGAATGTGGTGAAGCTCGTTGAGCGTCAGCGCGTCAGAGAAACCAATCTGACGATGTACTTCAGCGTCCGCGCGGACGTTGGAGACCTGGCAGAGCAGAGTACGAGCGGCGTCGCCACGATCGGCGCGGACCTGCGCCAGATCTGTGACCTTTGAGCTCATGTGCCCCACCATACGCATTTTTAGTTGCGGGCGGCGTTCTCGCGCGCCTCCAGCTCGCTCAGAACGAAGACGAGCGCAGCACCGATGGCGCCCCACACAGTCCATGGTTTAGACACTCCGCGGCGGCGAATGAAGCCCACGAGGCTCTGCTGAGTCTTGATGGAAAGCCAGCCGCCAAGCACCAGAATGCCGAAGGCAACCGGGATGGCCCACACGGGGACGTCGGGAGTCTCCGGCTCCGGTCGGTCCTCGTGGCTCTCCGCGTTGACGTAGGCTACGAGCGCACCGAATCCGAGGAAAGACAACACGTAGGCGCAGACCAGGGCGGTCTTATTCTTGATCCAGTCAGGGAACGCCGTCATAATGCCGACGGCTGCGGCCTGGGTGATACGGCCGGGCAAGGTGTCATCCAGCGCGTAATTGTCGGTCTTGGGAGAAGTCATACCGCCCTACTTTAGGCGGACGGTAGGCTACCGTGCATGTACTCCTCCAAGAATGAGCACCTCACCCCGGCGCAGCGCGCGGCTCACGACGACCGTGCTGAGGACGATAAGCGCCACGGCCACTTTCTGGCCACCGAGCACACCGCATTGCCTCTCGACGGTTTCATGACCAGGCTCATCGCCGAAGAGCTGCCAATCCTCGATTCTGCCTCGCGGACGAGGGTCTATGAGCTCCTTCGCGAGTATGAGGGACCGGAGATTACGAGCCAAGAGGAACTGCCCGAGGAGATCAGAGACATCATGGATCTGTACTGAGTCGATACTCCTCGACTCGTAGCCTGTACCAAAATGGGCACAATCGGACAGTACGGGTGTCCGGTTCGTTTTGTATGTGTACCTAATCTCACGTTTTCCCTCACGCCATATGTCGCTCTTGCTATGTAGTGTGGAGAATCGACCCATCACATCGAGTCAAAAGAAGAAGAGATGGAACTGCATACTACTGAGAAGTCCCTGTACGGTTGGGGCCGCACTGCGCCGTCGACCGCTCATGTCTTGTCCACGCCGGATGTGGACGTCATCAAGACCGCCGTTGCCCAGGTTGCTGAGGACAACGCTGATAAACCATCCCACCTGCGCCGCGGCGTTATCGCTCGCGGCATGGGCCGCTCCTACGGTGACCCCGCCCAGAACGGCGGCGGCCTCGTCATCGATATGCAGGCCCTCAACAACATCCACTCCATCGATCCGGAGTCGGGCATCGTCGACGTTGACGGTGGCGTCACCCTGGACCAGCTCATGAAGGCCGCCCTGCCGTACGGACTGTGGGTCCCGGTCCTGCCAGGTACCCGCCAAGTCACTATCGGTGGTGCGATTGGCCCGGATATCCACGGTAAGAACCACCACTCTGCAGGTTCCTTCGGTAACCACGTCATTTCCATGGAGCTGCTCGTGGCCGATGGCCGCGTCCTGCACCTGACCCCGGAAGGCTCAGATGAGGATCCGGAAGGCGAGCTCTTCTGGGCCACCGTCGGCGGCATGGGCCTGACCGGCATCATCCTCCGCGCCAAGATCAAGATGACCAAGACGGAGACCGCCTACTTCATCGCGGATACCGACCGCACGAGCAACCTCGATGAGACCGTCGCCTTCCACTCCGACGGTTCGGAGCACAACTACACGTACTCCTCCGCCTGGTTCGACGTCATCTCCCCAGAGCCGAAGCTGGGCCGCTCCACCATTTCCCGTGGTTCCCTGGCCACGCTGGCACAGCTGGAAGAGCTCGCCCCGAAGCTGGCGAAGGATCCGCTGAAGTTCAACGCCCCGCAGCTCATGACGGTTCCGGACATCTTCCCGAACTTCACCATGAACAAGCTGTCTCTCATGGCTATCGGTGAGGCGTACTACCTCATGGGTTCCCCGGCGCGAAACCAGGTCAAGAACCTCACGCAGTTCTACCAGCCACTGGATCTCATCGGCGAGTGGAACCGCGGCTATGGCTCCAACGGCTTCCTCCAGTACCAGTTCGTGGTGCCGACCGACGCCGTCGAGCCTTTCAAGGACATCATCCGCGACATACAGAAGTCCGGACACTACTCCGCTCTGAACGTGTTCAAGCTCTTCGGCCCTGGTAACAAGGCTCCGTTGTCCTACCCGATGCCGGGGTGGAACGTCTGCGTGGACTTCCCCATCAAGCCGGGCCTGGGCGCTTTCCTCGACGATCTGGATAAGCGCGTCATGGAATTCGGTGGCCGTCTCTACCTGGCTAAGGAGTCCCGCACCTCGGCAGAGAATTTCCACAAGATGTACCCGGGCCTCGAGGGCTGGCTCAAGACCCGCAACGACATCGACCCGACCGGCGTCTTCGCCTCCGATATGTCCCGCCGCCTCGAGCTGCACTAGAAAGGAATCACCTCATGCTGAACGCAGTAGGCCAAGCACAACACATCCTCCTTCTCGGCGGCACCTCCGAAATCGGCTTGGGCATCGTCGAGGAATTCCTCGAGCGTGGCCCGGCCAAGGTCACCCTGGCGGCTCGTGCCGACTCGCCGCGCATCGCGGATGCCCGCGCAACCATCGAGTCCCGCGGTGGCGACGTCGAGGTCATCGACTTTGACGCAACTGACTTCGACGGCCACGAGGGCGTCGTCAACCGCGCCTTCGAGCGTGGCGACGTCGACATCGCCATCGTTGCCTTCGGAACCCTTGGTGACCAAGAAGAGCTGTGGCAGGACCAGGCCAAGGCCGTGGCGTCTGCGCAGACCAACTACACCGCACCGGTGTCCCTCGGCGTGCTGTTGGGCCAGAAATTCAAGGAGCAGGGCCACGGCACCATCGTGGCGCTGTCCTCCGTCGCAGGCATGCGCGTGCGCCGCTCCAACTTTGTCTACGGTGCCTCCAAGGCCGGCGTCGATGGCTTCTTCATCAACCTGGGCGAGGCCCTGCGCGGCTCTGGGGCCAAGGTGCTCGTGGTCCGCCCGGGCCAGGTGCGCACCAAGATGTCCGCCGAAGCTGGCGAAGCACCGCTGACCGTTAACGTCTCTGACGTGGCCAAGGCCACCGTCAAGGCTGTGTTGGATGGCAAGCAGTCCATCTACGTACACCCGCTCTTCGAGTACGTGTCTTTGGGCTTCAAGTTCATCCCGCAGGCAATCTTCCGAAAGCTGCCGTTCTAAAGTTCCGCTAAGTCCGTGGCATGTGGGAGACTTGAAGCATGACTGAGTCCCCTGCCATGTCCCCCGCCATGGAATATGACGCTGACCGTCTCTCGCGTCGCGCCAGCCTTGTGGGTATCGCCGCCGCCGCTCTTGGCGGCGGCCTCATCACGCTCCTTGGCTTCTTTGCGTTCAAGACGGTCTCTTTGCCCGCGTTTAGCACCTCCATGGTCACTCGTGCTCTCAGCACGACGGGAACGGTGCTGACCGTCGGACTCGTCGGCGCGCTGTGCGTGTGGTGGCTCTATGACGAGCACAATGGCACCCAGCGCCCGCGCTGGCGCACGTGGCTCACTACTGCGCTGTGCTACATTTCCCCTGCCTTGCTGACCCTCGCCACTATCGGCTTGCCGCTTTCGGCGTCGCGCCTGTGGCTTGATGGCGTCCAGGTGGACCAAGTCTTCCGTACCCAATTCCTGACCCGTGCCACTGAGGCCAGCTCCTATGCGGACATGAACTATGAGGGGCTGCCCACGTTCTATCCCTTGGGCTGGTTCTGGATGGGTGGCCGCTTGGCTAATCTTCTCAATATGCCTGGCTGGGAGGTCTACCAGCCGTGGGCACTCATCTCGCTGGCAGTAGCCGGGTGCATCCTGGTTCCCTTGTGGCAGCGTTTGGTCAGTTCCCTGCCCGTGGCCACCGCTATCGCGCTGACCACGACCGCGGTGACGCTCACTCTGGGTGCCGAGGAGCCGTATTCCGCGGTCATCGCCATGGGCGTGCCTGCAGTCGCCCTCCTGTGTTCCCGTGCCTTCGACGGCTCCTGGTTCGCAACGCTCGCTATTGCCCTCTACCTGGGTATCTCCGCGTGCTTCTACACGCTTTATACCGGAGCGGTGTCGCTAACTATTGTTACCCTCATCGCGCTCGTTATCGGCGTATCGGAGCGCACGTGGACTCCCTTCGTGCATCTCGCCGCCATCGCCGTCGGCTCCTTGGCCATCGCGGCCATCGCTTGGGCTCCTTATGTCATTGGTGTCCTGCAGGCCGCGGGTCCTGTGGAATCTGCCGCGCAGCACTACCTACCGGAGGAAGGCACCCAGATACCTGCGCCTTTCCTCTCGCTGTCTGTCATCGGCATTCTCAGCATTATTGGCCTGGTGTATCTGGTGTTGCGCATCGATGAGCCGGATCTTCGTTCACTGAGCACCGCGCTCGTGGGCACCTACCTGTGGACCGTGGCCTCCATGGTCATGACCCTGGCTGGACACACGTTGTTAGGCTTCCGCCTCGAAATCGTCGTGGTGCTTCTCTTCGCCACCGCCGGCATCCTCGCGCTCGCCGATTTCCGGCTGATGGGGCTGCCATCCCTCTACCCAGCACACATGATCGGCACCACGAGCAAGCGAGTCACGGTAGCCTTCGCCATCATTTTGGGCATGGGCGGCGTCTACTATGCCCAGCAGATCCCTGCCACCAACGAGTCGGCGCTTGATCACGCCTATACCGACACCGATGGCTATGGCGAGCGCGCTGACCGTTACACCAGTGATTCCGCTGCTGATTATGGCAAGATTCGAGAGTTCATCGATGCTCAGGGCCACGCGGCTAACGACACCGTCGTGCTGACCGACGAAAAACTCTTCATGGCCTACAACCCCTACTATGGGTTCAACGCCTTCACCAGCCACTACGCCAACCCACTCGGTGAGTTCACCACCCGTAACCTGCAGATTGAGGATTGGGCGAAGGGATCCTGGGAGCAGAGCCCCGAGGAGTTTGCAGCATCTCTCGATTCCTCGCCTTGGCGCGCGCCCGATGTCCTCATCTTCCGCGGTGACGTGGAAGAACCCGGGGACGGGTACAAGACGCACTTGGCGGAGGATATCTACCCGAACCAACCCAACGTGCGCTACCGTGCGGTGTTCTTCAACCCCGAGGTTTTTGAGAAGGGTTGGGAATTAGCTCAAATTGGTCCCTTCGTTGTGGCGGCGCGTACGTAACAGCATTTCTCAATACGGCGAGGCAGTGACGTACACTGATCGCCGTGTCAGATAGGAAAACCTCAGCCCCGCAGTCGTTGCGGCTCACCGCCATCATCGCCGGCCTCATCGGCTTTTTGTGCTTTGTGGCCACGCCGCTGTTGCCGGTGAACCAGACCCAGTCCTCCTTCGATTGGCCTCAGCAGGACTCCCTGCAGTCCATCAACGCACCGCTCATCTCAGTGGCGCCGGAGGAGATTGAGGCAGAGATCCCGCTGGCGGCCGTCGATAAGCTCCGCGAAGGCCAAGACCTGCTCTACGGCACCATTCCGCCAGAGTCGAAGAAGGCCTCCAACCGCGGCATGTTTGTCCGCGCCGGTGAGGACGGCCTTTCCGTCACCAGTCTCGACGAGGTGCTGTTCTCACTTACCCCTGAGCAGGTGGCGAAGCTGCCTGACGACGCCACCCTCAGCATCAATGCCACAGAGGACGGCACGACCGTCACCGTGGGCAAGCACACAACCACCTCTGATGAGGACATGCGCCCGCAGGTCACCGGTGTCTACACCGAAATTGATGACACCCCGGACAACCTTCAGGCACTTGGAAACGACCTGCACATCCACGTGGAGGTTAACTCCCGATTCACGTCCTCGCCCACCGTAATCAAGCTCATCGCCATGTGGCTGGGCTTGGCCATGGTCGTGGTCAGCTTGGTGTGCCTGTGGCGCATTGACCGCCTCGATGGCAAGCGCTTTGGCTTCATGCCGGAAACCTGGAAGCAGATCCGCCCGCTGGATGGCGTCGTGGCCGCCATCCTCGGCTGGTGGTATATCTTCGGTTCCAATACCTCTGATGATGGCTTCATCCTCACCATGGGCCGAGTCTCGGATCATGCGACGTATATGGCGAACTATTACCGCTGGTACGGCGTCCCCGAGGCACCGTTTGGCGCGCCCTACTATGACCTCGTGGCGTGGCTTTCCCAGCTCTCCAGCGCCTCTATCATCGTGCGCCTGCCTTCCCTTATGTCGGCGCTGATCATTTGGTTCATCCTTTCGCGTGAAATGCTGCCCCGCTTCGGCGGCCGCGTTAACGACAGGCGCTTGGCGCACTGGACCGCCGCATTCATGTTCTTGGCTTTCTGGCTGCCGTACAACAACGGCATCCGTCCTGAGCCCATCGTGGCGCTGGGTGTCATGGTGACGTGGGCGTCCTTTGAACGTGCTATTTCCACCCGCCGCCTCCTGCCGGCAGCTGTGGGTACCATCGTTGCGTCCATTACCCTGGCCGCGGGCCCAACGGGCCTCACGGCAGTCGGCATCTTCCTAGTGTGCCTGCCCGCGCTCTTCCGCATCATGGGCGAGCGCACACAGCAGGTAGGATGGCTGGCCCTCATCGCCCCGTTCCTCGCCAGCGGCACCGCCGTCATGGTGGCGGCCTTCGGCGACCAGACCTTGGCCTCTGTTCTCGAATCCACGCGCGTGCGCTCCCAGGTCGGCCCCTCGTTGCCGTGGTACTCGGAGTTCGTGCGCTATTCCACGCTCTTTGAACCTTCCGTGGATGGCTCGCTGACGCGCCGCTTCGCCATGTTCACCATGATCTTCTGCTTGGCACTCATTATTTATGCCTTCATCAAGAACCATCGCGTTGTTGGTGCGGAAGTTGGTCCTACCCAGCGCCTGCTCGCCATCATGGCGCTGTCGGCGTTCTTCCTCATGTTTACCCCGACGAAGTGGACACACCACTTCGGTATCTACGCCGGCATCGCTGGTGTTATCGCGGCACTCGGTTCCGTGGTGCTCTCCCAAATCGCCATGCGCTCGCCGCGCGCCCGTACCTTCTCCATCGCCGCGGTGATTTTCCTCATGGCAATCTCCTTGGGCGGTTGGAACGCTTGGTGGTACGTCTCCTCCTTCGGCATCCCGTGGTGGGACCGTACCGTGCAATTCAAGGCCATCGAGGCCAACACGGTGGTGCTGGCCATCGGCATGGTGGTGCTGGCTATTGGCCTCTACCAGTCGCTGGTTCACGATTACCGCAAGAACAAGGCCAAGGCGAACGGCACCCTCGAGGAGTTTGAGAAGGCCTCCGCTGCCAAGGTCTCGCGCTGGGCCGGCGCCATGTCCGCCCCGATTGCCGCTGCTTGCATCCTCATCGTGGCCTTCTCGTGTGCCTCTTTTGCCAAGGGCTACGTGGCCCAGGCGGATTCCTACTCGGTGGGCAAGGGCAACCTCGCGTCCTTGCGCGGTAGTGTGTGCTCCTTGGCGGATTCCACCCTGGTGGAGACCAACACCAACGATGCCTTCCTCACCCCGGTCGAGGGCGAGTTCAAGGACTCGCTCGTGAATACGAAGGAGGACAACTACGGTTTCGGCCCCAACATGATCAAGGAAGATATCGAGCCGGAGAACCTCAACTCGGCGTCGGTTGGCGCTATTGCGAACACCACCGGTGATTCTTCTGCCTCATCCAACGAGCAGAAGGAGCTGACCGAAGCCACGGAGAACAAGGAGAAGGCAGCCGAGGTTACCGACTCCTCCGCGGGTGGTGTGCGCGGCACCCTGGGCGTCAACGGATCAGAGATGCACCTGCCCTTCAACTTGGATTACACCAAGGTCCCGGTCATGGGTTCCTATTCCGAGACCCAGCGCTCCTCCGCCACCATCACGACACAGTGGTACAACTTGCCGGAAGAGTCCGAGAACACCCCGGTCCTGGCGGTGTCTGCCGCAGGCAAGATTTACCACCACGACGTCAACGGCGTGGAGCAAGAAGGTACCGAACTCACCTTGGAGTACGGCACGCTCAAGAACGGCAAGGTCACGAACACGGGTGAAGCCGAGCTTTCCGACGTCGGCGCGACGCCGAAGTGGCGCAACCTCCGCATCGCCCTCAAGGATTTGCCGGAGGAGGCCAACGTGGTGCGTCTCGTGGCGGTCGACGACTCCACGGATGAGGACGATTGGATGGCCTTTACCCCGCCGCGCGTTCCGGAGCTGGCCACGATTAACTCGCAGTTCGATTCCGGTACCCCGGCTCTGCTGGACTGGTCGGTGGCCTTGCAGTTCCCCTGCCAGCGCACCTTTGACCACTATGCCGGCGTGACGGAGATTCCGCAGTTCCGCATTCTTCCCGACGCCGCCGCGCAAACCTCCCTCACGGACTTCCAGTCCTTCTCCGGCGGTGGCGCCATGGCCACGGCCGAGGCAGTGAACTACTCCTACGAGATCCCGAGCTACCTCAACAACGATTGGGCGCGCGATTGGGGCTCCATTGAAAAGTACGAGCTGCGCACGAACTCCCAGGGTGACGCCCCCATCGAGGCGGATATTAACCACGAGGTCATCCAGCGCTCCGGGCTGTGGAAGAACTCGGAGATGAAGATTCGCCCCGAGTGGGAACAGTAGAGGCTAGACAGCCCTAGCTAGGCAGTTGAGGCGGCGGACTTAAGAAAGTCCGCCGTTTCTTGAATGCGCTGGCGGGCCACCGTCGGGGTAGAGATTCGGTGCATCGACACGTACTCGGCGGTCTCCGCTCCGGGGATGTCGACGCGCGCGGCAATCTCATCTTGCAGCGCGGTCTGGACAAGGATGCGCGAATACTGGGCGGCCAGTGCCTCCTCGTCGAGGCTGTAGTCGCCACGGATCTCCTCCGGCAGCTTTTCCAGCGCGCCGAAGTCGGGGAAGGTGAGCAGGAGGGCGTCGGCAGGCACAAGCGCCGCCAGTGCGCCGCCGGAGGAATAGCCCCACACCGTGACGTGTTCCGCACCGTGGGAGCGGGCATAATCGACGGCCGCTTGAACGGACTCAACCATGTCCGCCACGGTGTGCTCAGGCGCGAGCGGGTAATCGACGTCAATGATGGTGGTTCCGGATAGCTGCGTTGCCGCGGCCACTTCGGGGCGCCACTGCATCTCCAGTGCCTTGCCGTCTCCGCGCCACCAGCCACCGGAGTGCAGAGACACTGCCCAGCGGCGGCCGTCAGCATCTGACGGTTCAAAAATCGCTCCGACCTCAGCCTCCTGGACGCTGACGCCGTCCGTAAACGCCGTCCCCGGCAGGGAGTGGTCGACCGCAGAGCCCAAGACCATCATCGAGGCCTGCACGATGCGATCTGGCAGCAGCGCACAGTAGCGATCCGCATCCGGCGACCCGCCTCCGGCCCACGGTGGGCGGAAATCCGGTAGCGGGTAGTGCACCTCCATGTAGGAGGAGAGCTGTTCCAGTTGTTGTTCCGGCGTTAGCTGACGGTCGGTACCGCCGATGGTCCACTCACTCATGGAACCCCAGGGTACTACCAGATGGTGACGCGCTCCTCCGGTGCGATGCCGCCTTCGACGTCGAAGGCTTGGTAGAACTCATCGATGTTTTCCGCGATGATGTTGCAGCGGAACTCCGCCGGGGAATGCGGGTCGATGGCGAGGTACTGGGCAGCCATCTCCGGGCGAATAGCGGTGCGCCATACACGCGCCCAGGCCAGGAAGAAACGCTGCAGGCCGGTGTACTCGTGCTGCGCCAGTTCCGGCTCAGCGCCCTCGGCCTCAAACGGTGCCACTTGACCATTGATGTCTAGGCCCTTGTCGGCGCAGTAGTTCTTGTAAGCCACCACGGCGATACCCAGTCCGCCCAAGTCACCGATGTTCTCACCCAAGGTGAAGCTGCCGTTCACGCCGGCAGAGTCGGTACCTTCCAGTACCTTCGGCACCTTGCCCTGGTACTGGTCCACGAGCTTGGCGGTGAGTTTCTCAAAGGCGGTGCGGTCCTCATCGGTCCACCACGAGTTGAGGTTGCCCTGGCCGTCGTACTGCGAACCTTGGTCGTCGAAGCCGTGACCGATCTCGTGGCCGATGACCGCACCGATGGCGCCAAAGTTCTCCGCGGCGTCTGCCTCGGGGTTGTAGAAGGGCGGGCGCAGGATGGCAGCCGGGAAGGTGATGTCATTGACCACCGGGTTGTAGAACGCGTTGACTGTCTGCGGGGTGGAGAACCACTCATCGCGGTCCGCCGGCTTGCCAATCTTGGCTAGCTCATAATCGTGGTTCCAGGCGCTGCCCGCGCGGACATTGGCCACGAGGTCCGCGCCCTTGGGGGAAAACTCCAGGTCGGAGTAGTCACGCCAGATGTCCGGGTACCCAATCTTGGCCTTGAACTGGGAGAGCTTCTCCAGCGCGCGCTCGCGGGTAGCCGGGGTCATCCACTCCAGCTGAGAGATGCGCTCGCGGTAGGCAGAGGTGAGGTACTCCACCAGCTCATCCATCTCCGACTTCGAGGACGGCGGGAAGTGCTTGTCCACGAAGACCTTGCCAATCTCCTGGCCCACCATGTTCTCCGCCAGGCCCACGGCGCGCTTCCAGCGGTCGCGCTGCTCCGTAGCACCAGAAAGCGTGGTTCCGTAGAACTCGAAGTTCTTCCGGCCAATCTCCTCAGTGAGGTACGGCGCGCGCGACAGAAGGATGTGCCAGGTCGCCCACAGCTGCCAGTCGGCCATGCGGCCAGCGGTGAACAAACCCTCGAGGTGTTCAAAGTAGGAGGGCATCATGGCCACCGCACGGTGCTCGGGCAGGCCTCCGCCGTTGAGGATGGCGCGGGTGATGCTGGGCAGCTTGGCGACGTCCACCGGGTTATACGTCTTCACCGCATCGCGCGAAGCCACCACGTCCCAGTGACCGGCCGCAAGTTTCTTCTCCAAGGCCACGATGCGGGTCGCAGCGGTTTCGGCACCGAGTCCGAACAGACGGGCTGGGTCCAGGAAACCCAGCATGGCGGCCACATGCTTTTCATAGGCAGAAAGGACCTCAGCGTGGGCCTCCTCGCGGTAATAGGCCTCATCGGGCAGGCCCAGGCCGGACTGGATGATGTAGGCCACCGCATCCTCAGAATTGGAGTCCTTTTCAACCCAGAACGTCACCGGTGCGCCCACGCCTTCGCGCTCGAGCACACCGAGGTTGTGGGCAAGCTCCTCCGGGTCAGCGGCGACTAGCTTGTCTAGGTCAGCTGCCAAGGGATCGGTACCCGCAGCATTGACTCCCTCCGTGTCCATATGGGAGGCGTAGAGGGTTCCTGGGCGGCCAGAATCCTCCTTGACGATGTCATGGACAAGCTCTTCGGCTTCATCGCGTAGTGCGTGGAATGTTCCGTCTACTCCGCGGTCATCCGGAATGACGTGGGATTCAACCCAGGGGCCGTTAACAAATTGGTACAGATCCTTCATGCACGCCACTCTATGTCAGAAGCACACGTTAGTGTGGTGCGCATGACTTCTTATCGTTTTCCGCCGGCGAAGATGACGGGACCTTTCTTCGCCGTGCTCGGGGCAACCCTCCTTGTCCTTGGTTTGCCCGCTGTACTGAGCTTGGCCCTGCCGGAGCGCGAACCTGAGATGGAAGAGGTGGTGCTCGATGATCCTGACTGGCGCCAGCCCATCGAGGGACTGACGTGCAGTGTGAATCATGATTCCATGGCCAACCAGGCCTGGGACTGCGGCGATACTTTGGTCGAGGCCTACGTCACCGAAGGCGTCGAGGACGATGAACTCGCTCTGCGCCGCGCCGTGCGTGCCACCAACTTCGAGGGCATGCCGCGGGAAGAGGACGTTAAAGATGCCGACGGCATTCTCACCCTGGAAGCAGACGGCTTCATTCCGGTCTTCGCCTTCAGCGTGGCCAAGGGTGATCTCAACTATCAGATCATCTTCTCTAATGGTGACCCTGCCGACCTTGCCCAGCAGTTTATGGAGGCCTTCTGATGAGCAAAATCTTCCGCGTTACCCTCTGGATCATCATTGGTCTGTGCCTGCCGATTTCCCTGGTTAATCTGCTCGGAATTTTCTTCGTGGCTCCGCTGCCAGGCCTCGTAAGTCTCATCATCGGCGTCGCCTTCTTGGCGCTGGGCCTGTTCCTGTGGAGTCGCAGTCCGATGTGGGCAAGGCCGGGGAAAGGGTGGGCGTCGGCAAGCGTGCTCTGGGGCGCCGGTGCTGCCGTGACCTTGGCGCTGCTGTCAGCGACCCCACTGACCGACCTCTCCGTGGGTCTGGGCTGGGAGGAAGCCATGATGTCCTGGGGCGGCGCCTATCCGGAGGAATTTGCCAAGGCCCTTGGCGTGGTCTTCGTCCTCCTCAGCTTTCGCCAGCTCAACCGGCCGTGGCACGGCTTCATCGTCGGCGCACTCGTGGGCTGGGGCTTCGAAGTCCTGGAAAACAGCCTGTACTCCGCCATGGGCGCGCTGATGCACCCCACCTCGGACTGGATAGGCATGTTCCAAATGTGGGGCCTGCGCCTCGTGGCCGGTCCGTGCCTGCACATGTGCTTTACGGCCATCGCGGGTTTTGGCATCGGCTGGGCCATTTACGCCGCACATAAGCCGTGGTGGTGGCGCCTCGGCATCGGCGTGGGCGCGCTGTTTTTCTCCTTCTGCCTCCACTTTGCGTGGAACTACATGTGGGAAGAAACGTGGCAGCTCATCACGCAGTACGTCCTCGTAGCGCTCATCATGTACCCGACGGTCATTTACCTGGGCATCCGCGCGCATCGCCTAGCCAAGAACGATGACACCTATTCGCACTCACCTGGCGCGGCCAGCCTGCGTTAAGGGCGGTTAGTCGAACTGCCCCTGCACAATCGCGGCCGCATCGAGCGGGGTGACGTGGTAGGAAATGGGATTCTGATTGGAACCGGCCATGAGCGCGTGCGCGCAGGAGTGGCCAGCGCCCATCATGTGGCCGAGCTCGTGAGCGATGGTGCCCTGGAGAGCCTCCGGGTAGAGGACGTTGGTGGCCTTGATGAAGAGCATTTTGTGGTCCGGGTAGGCAGTGCCTTGGACATACCCGTTCGGCTCCGGCTTATAGATGATGGCGACGGTGTCATCATCAGCCTCGGCGGGCGTGACTTCCTTCAGGGAAGCCTTGCCATCTAGTGCCTCGTTCCACTCAGCCACTGCGGCGTCAAGCTGTTCGCGGTATGGGAAGTTGTCCGCCACTTTGTACTCGAGGACGCCGTCCTGGAAGTAGGAGGGGACAGAGTCACCGTCGTGGAGGATGGTCGGGTCCGGAACTGGCTTGCCTTCATTCGCCAGCTTGGTGATTTCGGTGCACGTGCCAGGAGAAATGAGGGAACGGACCGGATGGCTCGCCGCCTGGGCGGCAGGGGCAGCGATACCGCCAAGAATGACAGTGGCGGCTGCAGCGAAAGCAGGGATCTTCGTCAGGGAACGCATAGGGGGGATCAGTAAACCTTTCGGGTACGTGCGGGAATCCCCCAGCGCAACTTGGCCGAGGGCAGTATACCCGGGCGAGCATATATTAGATTCTTATACTCTGCAAAGGGAATAATTAGCTTTTCGGAGTCTTTTTAACACAGGTGTGATGAGCTGGGTGCAAGACGCTTGAGTTCCTCGCATGCGCGATCGCGCAGGTCCTGCGGTGCCGGCGGGGAAGGCGGTGCAGGTACCGCGGGCGGTGCGGAAACATCGACAGCACCCAGCACATCCGCGGTGAGGTCGCCCGGCGAGCCATAGGTATTGGCCGCCACGGTGTAGCCCGGACCAAAGGACGCGGTGGCGTGCACCTGACGGTCATCTGACCAGCCAAACTTCGTGCCGAGAATGCCGGGAATCTGCGCGGTGCCGAAGTCCTGGCGGTAGCCATCCGACGCGGCAGGTACAGCCGTGGACATGCCCTTCATAATGGGAGCTGCGACCGGGTCCGTGGAGATGGAGCCGAGGAATCGGGCGAGGTCCTCCGTCGACGTCGTGGTCTGGCCCCAATATCCATTGTGGTGGGTCTCACCCAGCTGGTATTCGCTAATAATGCCAGGGATGGCCTGGGGGTACTTACGCTCTAAGTCGCTTGCGGTGCCGTCCTCAGAGAACCGGATCATATTCTCCACGCGGGCTTTGTCTTCCGGCGCGCCGTACTTCAGCACCCACATGCCCAGGTACAGCTTGACCAGGGACAAGGCGGGGCGGGACTCGTGGCTATTAGGCGTGGATCCGACGTTGCCGTCGGCATAGCGCACGGTCATCTGCGTGCGCGGCGGGACTTTTCCTGGGTCAAAAGTGAGGGCTTGGGCGGCCGGCGCCGCGGCAAGCGTAGCGGTGAGGGTAAGCGCGAGGGCTCCAGTTTTTGTCAGCACGAAGCTGAGTCTAGACCTCATCTTGAGGTTTAGCCCATGTCTACGAGGAGTACTCCCCCAATGATGAGCGCCACGCCGAGTCCTTTGAGCCACGTAAACGGTTCGCGGAAGAGCGCAAAGGAAGCCAGTGCGGTAAGCGCAACACCACAGGCAGTCCAGATTCCATACGCCACGCCAAGTGGCATACCGTCGCGCAGAGCCAGCGAGAGGAACACATACGAGGACACGTAGGCCACCACGACCCACACAATCCACGCCTTCTGACCGTGCACGGCCAGCATGCGCAGGCCCAGCGTGCCGGCTACTTCAATGAGGATGGCAAGAGCTAGCCAGGTCACGGCTGAACCTCCACGAGCTCAGGCTTCGGCTCACGGCCGCCCATCTCCACGCAGGCCACGCCCGCAATGATGCAGGCCATGCCCACCAGCATGAGGGGCGTGAGCTCTTCCCCGAAGAGCAGTGCGGATAACCCCGCGGTGAGAACCACGCCCGTAGCGCCCCAGATACCGTAGGCCGCGCCCACGTGCATGCCGCAGCGCAGCACTTGATGCAGCGAGGAAAAGGCTGCGACGTATCCCAGCACCACCACGACGTACACCGCCGGGTGCGCTAGCGCGACCTTGAGGCAGAGCGTGGCGGTTACTTCGCTGAGGATGGCGATGGTGAGGAAGAACCAGGCGCGCATCACGTTTCCTTTCCTTTATGGGGCATGCTTGCCGACGCCCCTCAGATCCTCCGCATCCAACCCACACTCCGCAAGGAGCACGCGGTCACCGTTGTGCGGAATCCCCTCCGTATCCCAGTGGTCGTGGGCGTCAGAGGTGTGGGCGCGGCCCGTACTGTTGACCACGCGCCACCAGGGCAGGTCTGCGCCCTTCGACATCACCCAGCCCACATACCGCGCGCCCACGCCAACCACCTTGGCAATCTCACCGTAGGTGGACACATTACCGGGCGGAATTCGGCGCACGACGGCGCGCACATCCTCTATACGCCCAGGTGTCGTCATGGTGACGTGTACTCTCCGAGAGATCCGGTTAGAGCTCGATGGGCTCGTCCGGGGCGTCCTCGACCTCACACAAGGTCAGCGTGGCGCCCGTTGAATCTGCAATGAGGCACAAGCGGCCAAATGGGGACTCGTGCGGCTCACGGATCACCTCACCACCATTATCAAGGGCGGCCCTGGCCGCCCGGTCGACGTCCCGCACACCCAAGTAGGTCTGCCAAAAACTGGGCAGGCCTTCCGCATGCCAGAAGCCGGCAAAGGCAGCGCCTTCTTCTTCCGCGAGCGCGTACTCCTCATCGCCGCGGATTTCCCAGTCAAAAAGCTCGCCATAGAAGTCCAAGGCGGAGCGGAAGTTCTCGGAAACAGCCAGTTCATGCCACACCGGGGTGCCCGGCTCGCCGCCGGCCACGAAGCGGTCCAATTCCGGCTGTACCAGCCCGAACACGGCGCCGGTGTTATCCAGCACAAGAGCCAAGGGCTCTCCCAAGGCCAAAATCTTGCCACCGAGCTGCTCTACTCGGGCACAATCAGCCTCCAGATCGCGGGAGAGGAAGTAGGTGGCCCAGGTGTCCTGGCCCGGGACGATCTCTGCAACGGGCAGGCCCTGGAGGCGGGCAATGCCATCCTCAAATTCCCAGCCCAATACTGCAGAGTAGAACTTCTCCGACGCTTTCACATCAGAACTAGCCAAGGTAATCCCGTAGGGCATGCCTACTTCCGCTTCAAAAGCCGGCATTAGAGGTTCCTCCACTTCTCCGGATCGAAATCATCATCGGCGGTGGCTTCATCAAAGTAATCATCATCCTCGTCCTCGGCGGCGACGCGGACGCAGGTGTCGGTGACACAGATGACGTCGCCAAGCGCGAGCGTGGCTCCACGCTGCGTGACAACCTCACCGTTGACGGTGACCTGGCCTTGCTCGATGAGCTCTTTAGCTTCGCCGCCGGTGGCGACCAAGGAAGCCAGCTTGAGGAACTGGCCGAGCTTGATGGATTCTCCCCTAATTGAGACGTCTAGCATGCTGACCAGCATACCTAGCCACCATCGTGGCTAAAGAGCAAGGACCCCACGGATGCCCTCCACCAGAATGACCACGCCGAGCAGCAGGAAAACCCCGCCGCTGACGATGTCCACCATGGACGAGTGCCGGGCCATCCACTTCGACACCGCACGGGTGCTCAGCGCCACGCCCGTGAAGATCATGAGGCTCTCCAGGATCAGAACAGATCCCACGAGGGCGTTGGCCCCGGGCCCCATGCCAGGGTCGATGAAGTTGGCAAAGATGGCGCCGAAGAAAATGACCACCTTGGGGTTGGACAGGTCGCACACCAGCCCCATGCGGTAGGCGGTGCCCGCCTTAATGATGCCGTCCGGGCTAAAGCCGCGCGGTTGCGGCGCTCGGTGCTCGGTACCCACGACCGTGGCTGGCGCGCGACGCTCCGCAATGCCCCCGCTGATCGCTGTATACGCCATCCACAGCAGGTAGGCGCCGCCGAGAACCTGCAGGACGACGAGGATTTCCGGGGTAGCTGAAATCAACGCCGACAACCCAGCGAGCGAGGCCACCGTCCACACCACCAAACCGGTGGTGCTGCCAATCGCGGCCCACAGCGCCGCGCGCGTTGACCGTGCGCCCAGCCGAATAATCTGCACTACATCCGGTCCCGGCGAGGCCATCGCCGCGAACCACACTCCCATCAAGGCCGCAAGGGCACCAAGTGCCATCTAACACCCCCATACTCACATACATTGTTACTAACGCATGCCACTATAAGAGGCGTCTCACCTGCAGCGAAACAGGTACTTTAACTTTGTGTGCGCGGCTTAATCGTCATGGTGTCAATGTTGACGTGGCTGGGCAGGGAGGCCACCCAACGCACCGACTCAGCGATGTCCTCTGCGGTGAGGTTGAGCTCGCCGTCATATACGGCATCGGCACGAGCTTGGTCGCCGCGGAAGCGGTTGAGGGAGAACTCCTCCGTGGCGACGCGGCCTGGGTCGAGCTCGGTGACGCGCACACCATGTTCCTCAATGCGCAGCGCACGAGAAATCACGCGCACGCCGTGCTTCGCGGCGTTATATCCGGACCCGCCCTCGTAGACGTTCCACCCCGCCACGGAGCCCATGTTGATGATGAGACCGGAGTTCTCAGGCGCGGCGTGGAGCTTGGGCATGAGTGCCTTAATCATGCGCACGGTGCCCAACACGTTGACCTCGTACATCCACTGCCAGTCTTCGACGGTAGTCTCGATGAGCGGTTCCAGCCCCTTTGCGCCACCGGCGTTGTTGACCAGCAGGTCTACGCGGTCAAGGTGGGAAACGAACTCTGCGACGGATTCATCGGAGGTCACGTCGAGGGCATAGGCCTCGCCGCCGATTTCGTCAGCCAAGGCCTCTAGGCGTTCGATGCGGCGTGCGCCGACGACGACATGCCAGCCGTCGGCAGCCAATGCTCGTGCCGACGCCTCCCCAATCCCCGACGATGCCCCCGTAACGACCGCGACGCGTGCTGTATCTACCATGCGCTTTAGGATAGGGCTTCTTCCAGCTCCGCGCAGATGTTTGTCACAATCTCCGCCTTGAAATCAGCCGGGGTAAAGGTGCCATCCGTCATGTCGGTAGTGAGGGAAATGTCGAGCTGGGTGCGCAACTGCCTCATCGAAAAGTTAGCCATGATGAGACGCCACGCCTCCACCGCGCGGATGCCGCCGGTAAAGCTGTAGCCCACGTACGCAATCGGCTTGGCTACCCACTCGGCACCGAGCTGGTCGACGGCATTCTTGAAGGCCCCCGGAACGGAGTGGTTGTACTCCGGGGTAACGAAGATATAACCGTCACAGGCATCAATGGCATCGGACCAGGCTTGTACCTTGTCATCGTCATAGTTCTTGTTGGCGGCCATTGGGATGACAGATGAGGTGAGAATCGGTACATCGAAAGCCTTGAGGTCAATGAGCTCGTAGTCAACGTCGCGACCTTGGGCCAGGTCAGTGACCCACTGAGCGATGGCCAGCCCGGCGCGATCGTCACGGGTAGAGCCAAGAATGATGCCGATTTTTGCCATGGAACGAACCTTCTCTGTAGACGTATCAACTTTCTAAACCAAGCGTACGCCGATATGTCGATGCAATCGACACGTCACCGTGACATGTTTATAATTTCGGAAAGAATCGACATGTCCGAAAAACTTGTCTATTCTTTTCTCATGGCAACTTATAATCCAGATATTCCCTACAACGATCTTCCTCCCCTCCCGCCTGCGGACGTTGTGGAAACTGTCCCTGTGCTTAAGGCCATCATCGACGCCAAGGAAAAACTCGCTGAGCTGCGCACAGCATGCCAACTCATCCCCAATCCGGAAATCATTACCTCAACGATTCCGCTCCGTGAGGCCCGTGCCTCTTCTGAAATCGAAAACATCGTCACCACTAATGACGAACTGTTCCGTGCGGCCTGGCACGTCGATGCCGAACCTTCTCCTGCGACTAAGGAGGCTCTTCGCTACAACTCCGCCTTGCATGCAGGCCTGTCTTCGCTATCACAGCGTCCGTTATCAGAAAAGACAGCGAAAACTGTCTGTAGCACGCTCTTGGACACCCCGGCCGAGGTGCGTTCCCTACCGGGAACATTCATTGGCAACCCCGTAACTCAGCAGCGGCTCTACACGCCTCCCGAAGGCAAAGAAATTATCGAAGGCCACCTCGCGGCGTGGGAGGACTATATCTATTCCAGTCATGACGTGGATTCGCTAGTAAAAATGGCGCTCCTTCACTACCAGTTTGAGGCGATTCATCCCTTCTACGACGGCAATGGACGTACAGGACGAATCCTCAATGTCCTCCACCTCATTCAAGAGGAACTCCTTGAGCTTCCAGTCTTGTATCTGTCCGGTTATATCGTCGGCAACAAAGCCGCGTACTACCGCTACCTCAACGCCGTAACGGCCGATGGAGCATGGGAAGACTGGCTTCTCTTCATGATTCGTGGCGTACACGCAGCGGCTGACGACGCCTCCTCGATGATTACCCAACTCCGTGCCATCCAAGAGAACACCGCGAGCGAAATACGTGCCGCAGGTGTGATTGGCCAGCCTCTCGAAATGGCCGAACTGATTCTCATCAAACCCTACGTCCGTATCTCAGACGTGGTAGAGATGGGCGTCGTTAAACGCCAAACCGCGAGCACATGGTTGGCCCACCTAGTTGAACTAGGCATTCTTGAAGAAATCCAACAGGGTCGCGGGAAGGTGTTCATTCACCGCGCCGCCCTTGATGTTCTCACCCGCGAGTAAGACGAGACAATAGGATTGTTGCCATGACTCACCCCAATGCAGGTTCCTTTGAACGCATGACCAGCGGGGCATGGTTCATGCCCGGCGTCAACGAGGAGGTCAGCGCCGAGCACCAGCGCGGATTCCGGTTGGTTAAGGAACTCAACGAGCTGCACAACACCGATCGCGACCGCGCACACGACATCCTGCGCGCGCTGCTCTCCCCCGAGTCCGAAGTACCCGGCCTCCACACGCCGCTTAACCTGGAATACGGCCGCAACGTCACGGTAGGCAAAGGGGTGTTCATCAACTTTGGTGCGACCATCCTGGCCCAGGCGCCCGTGACGCTGGGAGACCGCGTCATGATGGGACCGAATTGCTCGCTCATCACGGTGGGCCACCCCGTCAATGATCATGAGATGCGGGCGGAGGGCTGGGAAATAGCTAAACCTATCACCGTTGGTGATAACACCTGGTTCGGCGCCAACGTCACGGTCCTGCCTGGCGTCACCATGGGCAAAAACTGCGTCGTAGGCGCAGGCTCACTGGTGACCCGCGACGTGCCGGATAACTCGCTGGTCCTGGGTTCACCGGGGCGCGTGGTGCGCAAGCTGGAGGACAACGAAGATAGGTGGGAGCGCCGGGATCTCGATGTTTGATCTCGCCACCATCGGACGCGGCCTGCCCGTCCTGGAGACCATCGATTCACTTCCGGCTGAGGGCCACGTTGTGGTCCAGGCCCCACCCGGCACGGGTAAGACCACGCTCGTTCCGCCGGCCCTGGCCAACCATGCAGCAGGCCGCGGCAAGGTTCTCGTCACCGCGCCGCGCCGCGTGGCGGTACGTGCCGCGGCCAACCGCTTGCAGGAGCTGTCCGGCCAGCGCATCGGTTATGCGGTACGCGGTGATTCCCGCAAAGGCCAGGACGTCGAGTTCGTCACGCCCGGCGTGCTGCTGCGCCGCCTATTGCGCGATCCGGAGCTCGAAGGTGTGGCTGCCGTTGCCATCGATGAGGTCCACGAGCGCCAGCTCGACACCGACTTGGTCCTCGGCATGTGCCTCGAATTGGCCCAGCTTCGTGAGGATTTCCGCGTCATCGCCATGTCCGCGACTGTCGACGCCCAACGCTTCTCCCAGCTCATGGGAGGCGCGCCGATTCATTCCACCGAGGCGGTGACCTACCCGCTCGATATTTCCTATGAGCCCCTGCCGGGACGCGCAGCCGGGGACCGCGAATTCTGGCGCGGCGTGGCAGGGCTTGCCGCCCAGCAGCACGAGTCCACCCTGGTCTTCGTGCCCGGCGTACGTGAGGTCAACCTGGTGTGCGAGGCACTGAACGGCCATAACGTTTTCGCGCTGCACGGCCGCCAGACCACGCAGGAGCAGGACGCCGCGCTCTACACCAGCGAACAACGCATCGTCGTGGCCACCTCCATCGCCGAGTCCTCGCTCACCGTGCCGGGCGTGCGCACCGTCATCGACGCGGGTCTTGCGCGCGTGCCCAAGCGCGATGCGCAGCGCGGGATGAGTGGGTTGGTGACGGTGTCGACGTCGAAAAGCAGCGCCGATCAACGCGCCGGCCGCGCCGGGCGTGAGGCTCCCGGCACCGTCATCCGCTGCTACTCGCAGGATGACTACCAGCACTTTTCCCCGCACGTCACGCCGGAAATCTTGTCTGCGGACCTCACCCAGGCAGCACTCTTCATGGACTGTTGGGGCGCGGGCCCGGATTTCCCGCTCCTCGATCAGCCGCCCCACGCCGCGCTTGCCGACGCCCACCGCACCCTCCGCGCCCTCAACGCCTCCGAGGCGCTCGCGCTGCTGCCGACACATCCGCGGTGGGGTGCCGCGCTACTGAAATATGGTGCTGGGGCAGCAAAGACAATCGCGCGCCTCGATGATTCTGATCCCAAGCGACTGGCCCGCCTCGTGCCTCACCAGGGCCCGGTGGACCCAGGCGTGGTGGTGGCAACCGCCTTCCCCGAGTTCGTGGCCAAACGCGCGGGCGAAAAGGAGTACCTGCTGGCGAGTGGGACCCGTGCCCGGCTCCTGAATTCCGGTCTAGCGGGCTCACCGTGGCTCGCCGTCGCCGAGGTCTCCCTGTCGAATGCCGGCAACGCCATCATCCGCGCGGCCGAGCCCATGACGGAAAAAGATGCCCTCGACATCATCGGCGTCACCGAGGAGACCCGCGCCTTCCTCGAGGGTTCCAAGGTCCGCGGCGTGCGCGTGCGCGCAGCGGGCGCCATCGTGCTTTCCGAAACCCCAGTCAAGGTCTCCGGCAATGAGGCAGTGGAGGCCCTGCGCCACTCCGGCCAAGGTTTAAACCTGTTTCGCTTCAGCGAGAAAGCCCAGAACCTGCGGGAACGTATGCGCCACCTGCGGGCAGCCTACGGTGAGCCGTGGCCGGACGTCGATAGTGCCAGCGCCAGCCTGGAGTGGCTCGAGCCAGAACTACGTGAGCTAGCTGAGGGACGACAGCCCGATATGTACCCGGCCCTGCAGCGCCTTCTGCCGTGGCCCGAAGCTGGCCGCTTAGATGAGCTCGCCCCCGAACGCTTGCCAGTGCCCTCGGGCCGCGACGCGCGCATCGATTGGTCCGGCGAGCGTCCCGTAGTCTCCATCAAGTTGCAGGAATGCTTCGGCCTGGCCGAATCGCCCGAATACTGTGGCCACCGCGTGCAGTTCCACCTGCTCTCCCCCGCCGGCCGCCCACTCGCCGTCACCGATGACCTGGCCAGTTTCTGGGCTGGGCCTTATGCCGGCGTGCGCGCCGACATGCGCGGGCGCTACCCCAAACACCCGTGGCCGGAAGACCCGTGGAATGCGGTGGCAACCGCAAAGACGAAGAACCGGATGTAGGAATCAGCCCCACTGCTGCCAGGACAGGTACACGCTCATCACCACGACGAGTGCGAGAAGCGCATAGCGGATGAGCTTCGCACCGCCGCCAAGCACAGTCCGCGCGCCCAGCTGCGCGCCGATGATATTGGCCACCGCGAGGACGAGCGCCAGCGCCCACTCCACGTGGCCACCCACGATAAACACCACCAGCGCACCGACATTGGTACACGTGTTGACCACCTTCGCCATCGCCGCGGAGGTGAGGAAATTCTGGGAGAAGATGGCGGTAAAGGCCATGATGAGGAACATGCCGGTGCCGGGGCCGAAGATGCCATCGTAGAATGCGATAGCCGCCACAGCGCCCAGTGCTGCCCACGTGCGCCAGCCGCCGCGGATACCGTCACCGTCGCCGCTGCCGAAGTCCGGGCGAAAGGCCACAAACACGCCAACCGCCACCATGAGCACAATGATGACCGGCCGCATGACGTCTTTGTCCATAAGCGCCACCGCCGTCGCACCCAGCCCGGAGCACACCAGCGCGGTGAGCCCCATGCGGATGAGCTCACCTTTCGGCGGGCGCACCTTCTTTACCAAGGTGACGGCCGCCGACGCTGTTCCCGACACCGCCGCCACCTTGTTCGTCGCCAGCGCCGTCGCAGGTGCCAGCTGCGGTGCCACGGCCAGAATGAGCGGGATGAGCACGAGCCCGCCGCCTCCAATGACGGCGTCTACCCACCCGGCCACGGCAGCGCCAATGGTGAGAACCGCCCAACCGCTCAATCCAAAATTCATGCCCACCATTAAACTCGATTGCATGTCTGTTCGCGCGAGGTGGCTCATCGTGGCCCCGGGGTCTGCAGCTCTCGGGGCGCTGTTTAGCTGCCTTCACGTACCCGCAGCCTGGATTCTTGGTGCCATCGTGGTCTCGGGAGCCATGGCCTTGACGACGGGCAAGGAACTCGCCGTCAATGACCGCTTCTACGCCATGGCCCGCGGCTTCATCGGAATGATGGCCGGTATTCCACTCACTTTGGTCCCCGCCTCCACGCTCATCGGCTTTGTGCCGGCTGCGGTGACGATGTCGTTGATCACCGTGCTTATCGGCGTCGCCGGCGGCGTGCTTTTGCACCGCTCGCAGCCGAAAGATATTTCCTGGGAGACGGGTATCTTATCCATGCTGCCGGGCGGTGCCTCGCTCATGCCGGCACTGGCCAGCGAACTCGGGGCGGACTACCGTTATGTGGCGCTGACCCAATACCTGCGCCTTCTCGCGGTGTCGGTATCCCTCCCCTTGGTGGTCTCGTTTCTGAGCGCCCCCGCGGGCCAAGGCGTCGATATGAGTATCGACGGCGAGACCACGTGGTGGATTGTGCTGCTGACCATCGCCATTGCGATTCTGGGTGAGCGCTTGGGCAAACTCGCTCGCTTACCCGCTGCTGCGGTGTTGGGCCCGCTCCTTGTGACCGTGCTAGTCACGCAGTTCCTCCCAGCCGGCCACACCTTGGAGCCGCTCTACATCTTCAAAATCATGGCGTTTATGTCCATCGGCTGGGTCTGCGGTGGCGGACTGTCCGTGCCGGCACTCACGTCCTTTGCCAAGCAGCTGCCCGCCACCATCCTCTTCATCGTCGTGGTCATCGGCGTGTGCGCGCTCACCGCCCTACCACTCACCGCGTGGCTCGACATCACCTACTTCGAGGCATACCTCGCCACCTCACCCGGCGCGCTGGAGACCGTCCTCGCGCTCTCCGCGGAGGGCGGCGCCGGCCCCGCGGTCGTGGCCGTGCAGATTATCCGGCTCATCATCGTGCTCGTCATCGCCGGCTACCTGCCCCAGATCCTGGGGCTATTCCGCAAGCGCGGCTAGAGGAACCACCCACACCCCATCTGGGCGTTGGAAAGCCGGCCCACTCGGAATCACAACTATCAGTGCTGCTGGTGGCGAATAGAGTTTAGCGGCTACGCGCTTTAGACGTGCCGCCGCAGCATCAACCTCGTTGTGAGAAAGCTTCGCTTCAAACCCTACCCACGAACCGTCTCGGAGCTCCACCACTGCATCAATTTCTTCACGCCCCTTCATATCCCTCAAGTGGAATACTCCGCGCGCACGCAGCGCCTGCGCATAAACGCGCAGATCGTGGACAAGTTGCGCCTCGAAGAGAATGCCTAGAGTCTCTAAATCCCCAAGCAGTTTGTCTGGCCCCGTTCCCAACAAAGCAGCAGCCAAACCGGGATCGGCTAATTGGCGTTTAGGCATTTGAACCATAGACGTCTTCGAACGAGTACGTGGTGACCACGCCGGCTGGTCCTCAATGAGGAAGAGGCGCGTAGCAAAATCGTGAATGACGTTCACAGTTTCTGCGGCTGGCGTCGAAGTAGCGCTACTGAGCTCTCCAATGCATTTGCGAATCGCAGCAGCAGTAGCCGGTTGGGCAACCAGTCCGGCATAAGCATGAAGGAAAGACTGAAAACGGCGCGGATCGCGTCGTGGTCCGCCGAGTTCGGGATAGTCGTGCTCACTCATTTCCGTCAGATAGGACTCCATCCCTTCCTGCGCGTCGAGCGGATCAAGGTCAAAGAACTCCGGGAATCCACCAGCAACGATCCACCGAGAATAGTCTGCCACGGTGGCATCTGTCCCAGCGGTGGGCTCTTGATTGCCCGCAATGATTGAGCCCAGTGAGACGTGCTCGGCACCAAGCCCTCGCTCTGCCAAGCTCAATGTTCGCAGTTGAATGGAACGAATCCGGCCCGCACCTGAATGCCGGGTGGCATCATCATCAGGCGTGGAGGAACCTGTGAGGAGAAACTGCCCTTTGTCCTGCGAGTCATCGACTGCATGGCGCACCTCATTCCAGATAGCTGGGACAACCTGCCACTCATCAATGAGCCGCGGCCGTGCGCCTTCAAGCCCCAATGCCGGTTGCATGCGCGCAAGGTTTGCCTCTGGGGAGTCTCGGTCAAGTTGGATAACAGACTTGGCAAACTGGCGTGCGGTGGAAGTTTTTCCACTCGCACGGGGGCCTTTAAGAAAGAGGGCACCCGAAACACGGAGCCCTCGTTCGACTTCTGCATCAACGATTCGGGGCAGGTACATACCAAGTACCTTAGCCCGAAAAGTGGATAAATCACAGAGTCACTAGTGGATAAATCCAAGAGTCTGGCAGGCGACCTGGGGTTTTAGTCCAGAATGGTCTCGCGCAGGATCGACATCGGCACCGAGCCCAACGCCAAGGCCTGGGAGTGGAAGTCCCGAACCTCCATGCCCTGCTCCACCGCAGCGTCACGAGTCTGCTGCCACAGGCGCTGACCCAGCGCGTAAGACGGAGCCTGGCCCGGCCAGCCCAGGTAGCGGGTGACCTCAAAGGAGAGGTTGGCATCATCCATCGCGGTGTTCTCACGCATAAAGGTCTTGACGTGGGACTTGTCCCACGCGCCGGACGTCGTACAGTCCGGCAGTGCCTTGCCCAAGTGGAGCCCGATGTCCACGACGACGCGGGCGGCGCGGAACCGTTGGGCGTCGAGAAGCCCCATGCGGAAACCCGGATCATCCATGTAACCCAGCTCCGCCATGAGCGCCTCCGCATACAGGGCCCAGCCCTCGCCGTGGCCGGAATTCCACGTCACTGCGCGGCGCCACAGGTTCAGGTCCGGCTGGGTCAGCGCGGCACCAATCTGCAGGTGGTGGCCCGGCGCACCTTCGTGGTGGACGGTGGTCAGCTCCTGCCACGTGTGGAACAGCTCCTGGCCCGCCGGCACGGACCACCACATGCGGCCCGGGCGGGAGAAATCATCGGAGGGCGAGGTGTAGAAGATGCCGCCGGTACCGGCCGGATCGATGCAACACTCGATGTCGCGCACGGCCTCCGGGATGTCGAAGGCGGTGCCGTTGAGGTCCTTAATCACGCGGTCCGCGGTGGACTGCATCCACTCCACCAGCGCGTCGGTGCCGTGCAGCTGATAGCGCTCCTCTTCATTAAGCTTGCGCATCGCAGCGCGGACCGTCACGTCCGAACCGTACAGCTGGTGGGCAATCTTCTCCTGCTCTGCCTTAATGGAGCGTACCTGTTCCAGGCCCCACTCATAAGCCTCATCAAGGTCCACCGCATCGCCGACGAAGAGCTTGGAGAAACGCTCGTAGCGCTCGCGGCCCACCGCATCCTGCGACGGAGCCTGCGGTTGCAACTCGTTGGAGAGCCAGTCGGCGAACTCGCCAAAAGCTTCCTTGGCCTTCACTACCTCAGCCGAGTCGGCGTCGAGGCCGAGGTCTTCGAGCATGGAGCCGGCGTCGGCAAGCCGCTCACTCTGCACGAACACTTCCGAAATCTGGCGCTGCGGGGCCACCATGCCACGCGACGCCGCCTCGATCAGAGACTCCTTGTAGCCGCTTAGCGACGCCGGCACCTTCGACAAACGCGACCGCAACATGTCCAGCTGCTCAGGGGTATCGCGCGGCATGAGCATGAGCGTGTCGCGGATGGTCTGCACTGGGGAGGCAATGTTGTTGAGGCAACGGATGTCCTCACCAGCATGGTGGAGGTCAAGATCCAGGCAGAGACGATCACGCAAGACCTCAGCAGTAACGTAATCCACCTCGTCGAAGTCATCGTCATCATCAGACTCATCGGTGGTGTCATCGAGTGCGTCGAGGTCCGCCAGCATCTCACGCGTACGGTCCGCGACGGCGGAGTAAAACTCGGGCGAGAAATCCTCGAGCTCCCCATCGAAGCCAGGGATGCCCCACGCGGTGGCATCGGTAGGTGTGAGCTGCGCGAGGTCGTGAACGAAGTTATCGCACGACGCGTCCAGCAACGACGGCTGGCGCTCTGCGTTCTGGTCAAAACTCATAAGGGCGAAGTCTAACGAAAAACCTCCCGGTTCGGCCAACCCAGCGGCGGCTTTTCGCCAGGTTGTTAGCTAATTGTTGCCCCACTTGCTGCCCGGGCTGGTCCAGGAGCTGAAAGCATCCAACACAGCGGCTGGCGACGACTCCACAACAAGGGCATCGAGGAAGCGCTGCTGAACAAAGCCCTCCTGCACCATCGCGGAGTACATATGCACGAAAGGCTGCCAAAAGCCCTGCACATCTACCAGGCCGACGGGCCCGTCGATGTTGCCGAGCTGCTGCATGGTGAGAACTTCCGTGAGCTCCTCCAGCGTGCCCACACCGCCCGGCAAGCACACAAAGGCATCCGCGAGCTCTTCCATCCGTGTCTTGCGCTGCGCCATGGTGTCAACGACCTCGAGCTGCGTGATGTTCGGATGTGAGAGCTCGACATCAACGAGCTGCTGCGGGATAACCCCGATGACATGACCGCCAGCCTCCAGGCAGGCGTCCGCGACGATGCCCATAAGACCAACGTCACCACCGCCATAGACCAAGGTGAGCCCGCGGTGCGCGAGCTCCTCCCCCAGGTGGCGCGCAGCCTGCGCATAGGCCTCAGAATTTCCGGCGGCTGAGCCGCAATACACAGCAACAGAATCCATGTGTTTCACTCTATCGCAGCACCGCTCCTAGACAATGATGTCTACTGGAAGCTAATTTCTATTAGACAATGCGGTCTGCTGAATTTATACTTGACGCCATGATCAAGTCTGGCCCCGTGTTCACCCGCCCTCGTACCCCTGCGGCGAAGTGCCTCCACATCATTCGACTCAACCCCGTCGTTACCCGCAGCGAGCTGGTAGAAGCCACCGGGCTGTCCCAGCCCACCATTACCCGCGCCACCGCTGCGCTGTTGGGTGCCGGACTGATTCGCGAGCGTACCGACCTGACCCAGTCCCGCGGCCGTGGCCGGCCCACCGTTCCGTTGGAGGTCGCGGATAATGACTGGATGCTGGCCGGCATCGCAGTGGGAACCGCGTTCACGCGCATCGCGTTCTTCGATACCAAGGGCCGCACGCTCTGCGAGGAAGATGTGGCAACGCCCGTGTTCCGTTTGAGTGAGGGCGACATTATTGAGCACATCATCGCCGGTATGAACCGTCTGATGACGGGCCTCGACCGCCGCTTGGTCTCCGTGGGTGTGACCACGTCCGGCAGCGTCGATGAATCCGGCCGCGTGACGGCCCATAACCTGGGCTGGGAGCGCATGGATATCACTAGCCGCCTGCAGTACCAGTTCGGTGTACCGGTTGTTGTCTCCTCCGTTATCCCTGCCATCCTCGGCTCGGAGACGCAGTCCACGGAGCTCGGCGCGGAGAAACCCGTCATGGTGCTCTACGCGGATGACTCGGTCGGTGCGGCGCTCACCGTGCACGATGAGATTGCTCCGCTGGAGCTTACCGCCCCGGATTCCCTGGCCACCCAGGCCGTACTCACCGCCGCGGGTGCCGAGTCCCTACCGGAGGCCGTACAAAATCCTGACGCGCGTGCGCTTCTCGACGACCGCGCCCGCTCCCTCGGCGCCATCGCCGCCGACCTCGTGGCTAAGCACGCACCGGAGACCCTCGTCGTAGCAGGTGGCGCCTTCTCCGACGACCCGGCCGCTCCGAAGCTTTTTGCGTCCGCGGTGCGCCAGAACACTGACCAGGCGGTGGAGCTGCGCATGATTCCGTCGCACTCCGAGATTGTCCGCGCCTGCACCCGCGCCGTCGCCCTTGACCCGCTGCTGCGCGTACCGCTTGAGCTGGACCGCGAGGCAAAGGCCGCCTAGAGTTTCTCGTCTCCGGTTGCGGGGTTGCTTAGGGTGTTTTAGGGTTCTGGGCATGGGGGATTTAGAAACCTATTTCTCCTACCGCAACTCGGGGATCACATTGGTGAAGCAAGCGGTAGGAGGCGAGAAACGTTTACGCGCACTCGGCGCCGCACCAGCCGATGCCGCCGAACTGGCACACTTACACCACATCTACTTCGGCACCACTAAATTCACTGGCAAACAACGCACCGCCCGTAGCCGAGCCGCCGAACAAGGCCATGATCTGGCCACGCTGAGCCTGATTGAGTCCTACACCGCCAAGCTGAAAAATCAGCTGCACGCGTGGAACCTGCGTGTAAAGCTTGCCGGCACACCCGCCCACAACATCCCAGCCGTAGCCCAAAAGCGCCTAAAGGAGCTCAAACCCAAACGTGTCCCCACCCCGGGGGTGCGCATGACCTACCGTGCAGACGGGCCACACTCGCTAACCATTACCGATGATCCCATGACCGTTACCGAGATGCGCGGCGTGCTGGAATCCATCAATAGGGACAACCTGCTTGACGCCTCCCGGCACGTTTTCTTCAATAAATCCCACGGCGGAACCAAACCCGCCGTATTCACCAGCGTGGTGGTGACCTTGGACAAGCTCGACAAGATTATCTCCGGCGACGGTGACGACATCGTCCTCGAGCTCACCAATGGTGGGCGTATGACCGGCACGCAGTTCTTGAACTACAAGTTTGCCGAAATCGGCTACGTCACCCTCATCCATCCCACGATTGGGCCGGTGTGGCTGCACCGCATGAAGCGCTTGGCTGAGTTTGAGCAGCGCATGATGGCCAGTGCTGAGCATCCCACGTGTGCCAGGAAGGGGTGTAACAAACCTGCTGATTATGCCCAGGTGCATCACCTAGTGCCGTGGAAAGCAGGCGGCACCACCGACCCGCCGAATCTGACCATGTTGTGCGCTTATCACAACGGGATAAATGATGATGACCCGGAGAAACCCACCGGTGCTGGCTACGTCTTCCGATTACGCGGAGAGGTGGCCTACGTCCCGCCCTGGGCAGAACCAATCACTGCTCAAGCGGCGTATCAAGCAGCCCAACAAGCTAACACCGGACCGCCTGACGAGTAAACCGCCAGACGCCACCAAGGACACGCACCACCACGCGGACGCCCACAGGGCCTTCCGCGGCGTTGGCGATCCCAGAACTAAAAGCGGACCGAATCGATTCCCGTGAATAGTTGAGCGTGGAGGCCCACGCGCTGCGCGCCCTCAACGAAATCGAGGCGGTCGTCGAAGAAGTAAGTGTCCTTGG
The DNA here is from genome assembly GCF_030232655.1 of Corynebacterium sp. MSK218. Classification (NCBI taxonomy): domain Bacteria; kingdom Bacillati; phylum Actinomycetota; class Actinomycetes; order Mycobacteriales; family Corynebacteriaceae; genus Corynebacterium; species Corynebacterium sp. MSK218. The sequence goes on along the minus strand of NZ_JASPGN010000015.1, from coordinate 19,241 downwards.
CTTGGGCGCCGAGGGCATCGACAGCCACGTGATAGGCCTCCGGGTCGGGCTTCGCCACGCCGATATCGCAGCTCAACGTCACGGCGGCACACTCTTCCAACCAAGGCTGCGACGCACGGACCTTCGCCCCCAACGCCGCGGGAACGTTGGAGAGGATACCAACGCTGTGGCCCTCCCCGATGAACCGCAAGACAAGGTTCACCATCTCTTCGTCGGCCTCCAGCAGGTGCTCCGTATCTAGCTCCACCGCCTGGGAGACATCGAAAGGCGCAAGATCCGTCAGGGCACGAATGCGGCCCCAATACTGCGAATCACTCAGGTGCCCGGCATCATAGGCTGGGCGAAACTCCTCATAGGTGGACCAAAAGTGATCCGGGTTGACCGGGCGGACGTACTCTTCAAGCTCAGCGTGCCCGGCGGGCGTGGCTGAGCGCATGAGCACGCCGTACAGATCGAAGAGCAGAGTGGCCATGCGCCCAGTGTAGCCACACCGCCACCGCACCAGTCAGCGTGCCAACGATGAAGAGCGGCAGCGAGACACTCACGCGGCCCCACGGCAGCGCGCCCAGGGTGGAGATTGCCCCCACCAAGAACAATCCTCCGACGCTAAACAGAGAGCGGCTCAGCGCGGTCGACGCCGCCGCGGCACATACCAACAGGGCCACGCCGAGGAACGGGCCCAGCATCAGTGCCAACGCAAAGAAGAAGGTCCCCAGCGCCACATTAGTCGCGGCTAGCCAGATACCACCCACCAGTGCCATTGCCAGCCCGGCGAGGGCACCGCCCAGAAGCATCAGCCGCGTGTTAGTCATACAAGAAATTCTCCCATCAACCGCGAGGGCTGTGGGAGAATTCGTCCAAACTATATGGCTTCGTTACCGTTCTGCCAGCGAGCTATCGATGCGCAGGAGGCCGGAGCCATCGTTGCCCACCAGCTTCAGCTGGTCGATAACCTCAGACACGCTAGCCTCTTCCTCCACCTGTTCATCGAGGAACCAGTTGATGAGGGGGCGGGAATCGAGATCGCCAGCGGCATCCGCGGTGCGGGCAATCTCCCGGATCTGCTCCGAGACCTTCTGCTCATGCGCGAGGGAGGCCTCGAAGGCATCGAGCGGGGTGGCTGCCTTGACGGAGCCCACCTGGATATCCTCCAGCTCGACGCGGTAGCCACGGTCCAGCAGGTGCTCAGCAAACTTCTGCGCGTGCTCGCGCTCTTCCTCTGCCTGCTTGAAGAACCAATCGCGCATGCCCGGGAAGGACAGATTGTCCATCTCGTAGGCCAGCTGAGTGTAAATCAGGGCCGCGCCGTGCTCGTTGTTGACCTGGGCGTTTAGGAGCGTTTGCAGTTTCTCATCCATGAGAGTCATTCCTTTCGTGTGTTTTTCAGTTACCCACAATACAGAAAAAAACTCCGCCCGCGCTAGCAAGGTAAGCTTTAGCAAATTCGCACGTCATAACAGTTTTTGGGACAGCTTTACCTAAGCTGCGCCAGCTATTTCCGCAGCCCCTGGCTTAGACGGCGGTAGCGTTGCTCATTCGCCACATCCAGCCCACGGAAGGACACCGTGACCCCGCGCGCAGCGTATTTGCTCTCCACGGAGTCGAGTACCGCCACGGTCGACGCGTCCCAAATATCGGCCCGACTGAAGTCCACGATGACCTCCTTCACCGGCAGGGTGTAATCAAAGGCGTAGACCAGATCGTTGGAGGAGGCGAAGAAGAGCTGGCCTCGCACGGTGTAGACGTTGCCTTCCAGCTCCACAGACACTAGGTGCGCCACGCGGCGCGCAAAGGCTACCGATGCCGCCACAACTCCCAGCACCACGCCCACGGCCAGGTTGTTCGTGGCCAACGTTCCCACCACCGTAACGAGCATGACGACGGTCTCACTCAACGGCATGCGGCGCAGCGTGCGCACCGAGTGCCAATCCACCGTGTGGAAGGACACCATGAACATGACCGCTACGAGCGCGGCCATAGGAATGCGCCCCACGGTATCGCCCAGCACGAGAATGAGGATAAGGAGGAAGACGCCAGCGAGGAACGTCGACAAGCGCGTGCGTGCCTGGGATTCCTTGACGTTGATCATGGTCTGCCCAATCATCGCGCACACGCCCATGCCACCAATCGCGGCGGCAAGCATATTGCCAATCCCCTGGCCTACGGATTCGCGGGTCTTGTCGGAATGGGTATCCGTGAGGTCGTCGACAAGCTTGGCGGTCAGCAGCGACTCCATCAGCCCCACCAGCGCCACTCCCAGCGCATACGGCAGGCACAACAAAAGCGTATCCATGGTCCACGGCACATCCGGGATGACAAAACCAGGCAAGGACGTGGGCAGCTCGCCCTGGTCCGCCACGTCCGGAACATCCCAACCACACAGCGCGGTCAGCACGCTGACAACAAGAATCGCCACCAGCGGCGCCGGCACCACGGTCGTAATCCGTGGCCACACCACCATGATGACCAGCCCCAGCACCACGAGCACATAGACCAGCCACGGCACGTTCCACAGGTGGCTCAGCTGCGCCGTAAACATGAGGATGCCCAGCGCGTTGACGAATCCCACCATGACGCTGCGCGGAATAAAACGCATGAGCTTGGCGACGCCCACCAAAGCCATCACCACCTGCATCAACCCCGCCATCCAGATGGTGAGGAGCACGTACTGCAGGCCATACTCGTGGGCCAGCGGCGCGATGACCACGGCGACCGAGCCCGCCGCGGCGGAAATCATGGCGGGGCGGCCGCCGGTGAGAGCGATGGACATCGCCATGATGACGGAGGCGAAGAGCCCTACCTTGGGGTCAAGGCCGGCAAGGATGGAGAAACTTAAGACTTCCGGAATAAGGGCGAGGGCAACAGCAAGCCCGCCAAACACTTCCTTACGGAAGCGGGCGGGCGAGCTGAAGGCCGCGCGGAACGATCCGGCGGAACGGTCAGACATTAGTGGCCGTCTTTGAAGGAACCATCGCGCGTGATGACCGGCAGGACGGACCAGGCGAAGTTAATCCACTGGTCGGTCTTCTTCCACGAAAAGTCCGGCTCGAAGATCGTGGTGGGCTTGGTGTAGATGACGGCGGACTTCACCTCGGAAGCGGTCTGCTCCAGCAGGTTGACCACGAGGTCGAGGGTCTTGCCGGAGTCAGCCACGTCATCAACGACGAGAACCTTCTTGTCCTTGAGCGAGTCCGTATCCAGCTGCGGGTTGAGCAGGATGGGCTCCGGGAGGGTTTCACCGATGTCGGTGTAGAACTCCACGTTAATGGCGCCCATTTCCTTCACGCCGATGGCGTAACCAATGGCACCGGCGGGAATGAGGCCACCACGAGCTACACCGACGATGAGGTCCGGGAACCAGCCTGAATCCACTATCTCCTGGGACAGGTAGCGGCTCGCCTCGCCGAAGACCTCCCACGTCAGGTTTTCGCGTTCCGGGTTCCACCATTCCGGGGTGCTCATTGTCTAGGTCTCCTTCGCCAGATTTTGTATTTCCCTCAGTTTAATCATCTACCTCAGCGGAACGGAACCTCCGCTACCGTTCGGCGCAACTTGCGGGTGCGCAGGCGTTCCGGATTCTCCGCCAAAGCCTCCACCGCGCGCACCGCGCACATCACGTGCGCCTCCTTGGAATTGGAGTAAAAGGCCTGCGCTTGGGCAGGAAGCTTGGGCACTGCATGCAAAGGCAGATCGGACACGGATAGCAGCGTGCCGTACGGGATGCGGTAGCGGTAGCCATTAGCAGCCAGCGTGCAGGATTCCATGTCCACGGCCACGGCGGTGGAGTGGCGTAGCCACTCCCACAAATCGCGGGAGGTGCGCCATTCCCAGTTGCGGTCATCGGTGGAGAGCACCGTGCCGGTGCGCATGAGCGAATTATCTTCGCCATACACTTCCTCCACCGAGGCTTCCAGCATTCGCTGGATCTCCGGGATAGCGGGAATCGGGTTGCCGGCCGCGACGGTGCCGTCGAGTATGTGGTCCTCGCGCTGGTAGGCGTTGCCCAAGATGAGGTCACCAATGCGCATGCGGCCATCGAGCCCTGCGCAGTGGCCGATCATGATCCACGCCTCCGGGCGCAGCACCGCCAAGCAGTCCGTAATGGTCTTGGCGTTCGAAGGACCTACGCCGATATTGATCATCGTGATGCCATCGCCACCCGCCGTGATGAGGTCGAAGCGCGGCATTTGGAAGCGCGAGATGAGGGTGAGCTCGTCGACGTCGAGAAGCACGGCGTCATTGGGATGAATCGTCTCACCTGTCGGCAACACCAGCGCCGTGTAGCGCGAATCCTCCCGCGCCAGCTCGCGCAGGCCAAACTTGACGAACTCCGTGGTGTGCATGGCGTAGTTGGTGAACAGGATGTACTTCTGGACCGAATTCACCTCGATGCCCGTGTAGTGCTCAATGCGGGCGCATGCAATGTCGAAGCGCTGCGGGCCGAAGTGGAAAAGCGGCTTCTCCTTGCCGTGGAAAGCCTTCCAGGCGCCGTCGACAATGCCATCGTGCACCGCATCCAAGGTGGGCCGGGGAATCTCTCCACGATTCTCAGGCAAAGGGCCAGCGCCCCGAATGTACTCTGGGGGGATGCGCTCGTCCGACTGACCCACGTAGATATCGCAGGGATAATTGCTGGTCAGCCTGGTTAGCTGCTCAAGCAGGTAACCGCGAATGAGCCACGGTTTAGAAATAATCGCCGAATAGCGTCCCTCCTGGTCCACGTAACCGAAGGGCTCGGAGCGGTCGATGGGCGTCCATTCGCGGACCTGCACGATGATCTTGGGGTAGACCACGTGGCGGTAGGCGTCATGGTCCCCCGAGGCGAGCGCTTCGCGCGCCAGCTCGCAGGAGCTTTCATAGAGCTCGCAGAGGCGGTTGACCGCCTCGGTGACGGAGTGGGCATGCTGCAGGTCGGTCATGCCGGCCAGTCTAGTTGGGATACTCCAACTTGGAAGCCTCACCGGCTTCACGCACGATCTCCAAGGACTCGCGGAACTCCACGAGGTCCACGCCGGACTTGCGGTATTCGTTGAGGATGGTCTCCGGGATGCACACCGCGCGCGGCTCCAGGTCACTGCCCTTCTGGGTGATGATGACCTTGCCGTCCTCGACGGTAGCGAGGCCGGATTCTTCCAAGCCCTGCACCAAGCCCTCAAAGGTGCCGGACTCTGGCTGGAGGCGCTTCTCCATGGATTCCAGCGTCACCGGCTCCTCGCTATCCCACAGGATCATGAGCATGAGGTACTGCTGGTACGTAATTCCGAGCTCGTCGAGCAACGGGGCATAAGAACGGATCACCGAACGCGCGGCTCGGTACAGCGAAAAGCACAGCTGGTCTTCAAGATGGAGAGACATGACAGCGAGGATACCTTAATGATTTTTCTTTGCACGACGGCCGCAGCAATCAAACGGTCGGCGTTTATGCCGCCGATGGCGGTAGGGCACACGGCGTAAAATGAGGCGCCATGTCCACTCCCCCGCTTCCTCTCGGTGCCCGATTGCGTACCCGCGCCGTGTGTGAAGACGACTGGTCCGCGCGCCCCACGGCCGAACGACCCTGGCCTATCATCCTTATCCACGGAACGTGTGACACCAAAGGCGTGTGGCAGGTTCTCGCCGGTCTGTTGCGCGAGAACGGCTGGGCGGTCTTTGCCCCGGACTATGGCAACCGAGCTACCGGCCCTATTCAGGAATCGGCACGTCAACTGGATGCGTACATCGACGCCGTCCTCACCGTTACCGGGGCAGAACAGGCCATCCTCGTGGGCCATTCTCAGGGCGGGTTGCTCGCACGGTATTGGATGCGCATGCACGATCGTGCGGAGCGCGTCCACCACGTGGTGTGCATCAGCTCCCCGAATCACGGAACGACGCAGGGAGGCATTGCCAGTCCCCTCTTCCGCAGCGAGCGTCAGGAAGACGTGGTGCGCTCGCTTATCGACGGCTGGTTTGGCCCCGCCGGCATGCAACAAGTCGCCGGCAGCGACATCGTCGAGGCCACGAACCGCGGCAGCGAGGTCGAAGACGATGTGAGCTACACGTGCATCGCCACGCGGTCCGACGCCGTCGTCGTTCCTCCCACCACGTGCTTCCTCAACGGCCAGAAGGTGCGCAACCTCTTTGTCCAAGACATTGACCGCCGCGCCCTCATTCGCCACGAGGACATGCCCATGGATAAACGGGTCTGCCAGATAGTTCTGGAGGATGTCGAAAACCTTGCCGAAGCTATAACTTCGGCAAGCTAAGGGGCCAGACCGGCGAGCTAAGGGGCCAGACGAAGCGTTAGAGGTCGAGAGCGTCGAGAAGCGCATCGAAGGCCGGGCCCACCTGGGTACGCCACAGGGTATCCACGCGGTCATCAGCACGCCCCGGCCCGCCATTGATGGTGGCCACGCGTTTGCCCTGCTTCTGCACCTCAAGCACGAAACGGAAGCCGCTCATCACCGCCAGTGAGGATCCCGCGACGAGCAGGGAATCTGCGGCCGTGACCATCGCGTAGGCCGCGTCTTTCTTGGCGGTGGGCACGGGCTCGCCGAAGTAGACCACGTCTGGCTTAAGCCGCGGCGAGCCGCAGCGCACGCAGCCGGGCATGCGGAACTCCGCGACCGCTTCCTGGCTCAAAGCCACATCGCCATCCGGGTTCACATCCGCCCTATCCACCACCCAGCGCTCGAGAAATCCCGGGTTGGCCGCGGCCGCGCGGGCATCGTAATCCTCCCGCTTTTCTTCATACCCACAGCTCAAGCACACCACGTGCTGCATATCGCCGTGCAGCGCAATGAGGTTGCGCTGACCCGCCTCCTCGTGGAGGCCATCCACGTTCTGGGTCACCACACCCGTGAGCAGCCCGGCGCGCTCAAGTTCCACTAATGCGTAGTGCGTGCGGTTGGGACGTGCGGCCTGCATGACGCGCCAGCCGACGAAAGCGCGCGCCCAATAGCGGTGCGACGCGTCAGGATCATGAAGAAACTCCTGGTACGTCATGGGACGGTGGCGGCTGAGCGAGCCCTGCGGGCCGCGGTAGTCCGGCACGCCGGATTCCGTTGACACACCCGCGCCCGTGAGGACCATGACGTTGCCGCGGGTGAGTTGCTGGGAAACGTCGGCAAGCGCCTGCTCCGCTGGCGTGGGTGACGCGATTTCCGTGACGACGCGGGAAATCGAGCGCAGCGCGGACTGGTGGGCGTGAGCGACGGCGGGATCCATGGCGCCCACTCTAGTTAGCCGAAGGTTTCCTCGTAGATATCCTCCGAGTCAAGTTCGCCGTGGCGCGAGCAGCGCGCGCTCCAGCCGTCCGGGCGGACCTGGACCACCATGCGGCGACCGCACAGCTGGCAATAGCGTGGCACGTCGAGGCCGGCCGCGGCCGCTGGGTGGAGGGGAAAGTTCTCACTGAGCGGCTTGCCGGTGTTGGGGTGAAACTGCGGCTCCTCCCCGGCGAGGACGGCAGCCCTAAGCTCCGTCGATTCGCCCTGTAAAGAGGCCATTAGAGGGCCTTAATGGGCAGGTCGATGCGGCCGAGCATGTCGACGTCCTTTTCAATCTGCTTGCCCAGCGTGGTGAGGTAGTTACCGGCGATGATGGCGTTGATACCACCGAGGAGGCCCTTCTCCGTGCCGTCGTCACCGAGGGAAAGCTCGCGGCCACCGGCAAAGCGCAGGGTCACCGACGGCATGGCCAGGCGGAAGGCGGCCACAGCTCGCAGTGCCTCACCGAGCGGAACCAGCGGGCGATCCGCAAACGGGGTGCCCGGGCGCGGGTCGAGGAAGTTCATCGGCACCTCACACGGCTCGATCTGGGCCAGCTGGTAAGCGAATTCGGCGCGGTCCTCAAGGGATTCACCCATACCGATGATGCCGCCGGAGCAGACCTCCATGCCCACCGCGCGGACGTTGTCGAGAGTCTCCTTGCGCTCTTCCCAGGAGTGGGTCGTGACCACGTTGGGGAAGAAGGACTTAGAAGTCTCCAAGTTGTGGTTGTAGCGCTGGGCGCCCATGTCCTTGAGGCGCTGCGCCTGCTCGAGGGTCAGCGTGCCGAGGGAGAGGGAGATTTCAATGTCCACCTCGTCGAGGATGGCCGGGATAGCCTCCGCGACCTGGCTCAGCAGGTTCTCGTCGGGAGACTTCACCGCGGCGACGATGCAGAACTCCGTCGCACCGGTCTTAGCGGTCTTCTTGGCAGCCTCCACCAACTCAGGGATATTGAGGCGAGCCGCACGTACGGGCGACTCGAACAAGCCGGACTGCGAACAGAAGTGACAATCCTCCGGGCAGCCGCCGGTCTTAATGGAGATGATGCCCTCGACGGACACGTCCGGTCCACACCACTTGAGGCGGGTCTTGTGGGCGATGTCAGCGATCTCTTCCAGCTGCTCATCGGGGATCTGGAGGACCTGGAGGAGTTCCTCTTCGTTAAGGCCAATGCCCTGCTCGAGGGCCTTCTCACGTGCGATATCTACGATGCTCATGGCAGAAACCTTACTTGAACGGCGTTCAAGTTGTGGAAAATCTCCGACTTTTCCTTCCGCGGACTACCCTTGAAGGCCATGACTCTCTACGACGACACCCTCGCTCTGCTTCAGGAGCTCATCCGCAATGCCTGCGTTAACGATCTCACGCCGGATTCCGGCCACGAGGTCCGCAACGCCGATACCTTGGAGAAGTTCTTCGACGGCACCGCGGTGGAGATTCAGCGCTACGAGTCCCATCCGGGCCGCGTTACCATCGTAGTGACCGTGCCGGGTAACCCGGACAAGGAGCCGCTCACGCTGATGGGTCATACGGACGTCGTGCCCGTGGACGAACCGAAGTGGACCAAGCCGCCTTTCGACGCCGTCATCGAGGATGGCAAGCTCTATGGCCGCGGCGCGGTGGACATGCTCTTTATTACGGCGACGATGGCGGCGGTAACGAGGGATGTGGCCAAGCGCGGCAACCCCGGCGGCACCTTGGCGTTTGTGGGTATGGCCGACGAGGAGGCCCGCGGTGGTTTGGGTTCCATCTGGATGGATAAGCACCACCCGGAGGCGTACTCGGTGCGCAACTGCCTCTCGGAGACCGGCGGCAGCCACCTGCCCGGCGCGCTCGGCTTCAACGTGGGCGAGAAAGGTGCGGGCCAGCGCCGCCTGCACGTGCATGGCGATGCCGGCCATGGCTCCACACCGTTTGGGAAGGACTTTGCCATCGTCAAGATTGGTGAGGTGGCCCGCCGCATCGCCGCGGCTGAGCCGCCCATCGCGATGGATGAGGTGTGGCAGGGGTTCGTCAAGACCTTCCGCTTTGACCCCGCTACGGAAGCAGCGCTTCTCGACGGCTCCGCTACCGCCGCCGACTACGAAAAGTTCGGCAACTTGGCGGCCTATGCCCATGCCTTCTCGCACACTACGATTTCCCAGACCGTTCTGCGAGCGGGTGGTGCCATCAACGTGCTGCCTTCCCACGCCTATCTAGAGATGGACATTCGTCCCTTCCCCGGCCAGACCCAGGAAGAGCTTGATGAGTTCCTGCGTGAAGCGCTGGGCGATATGTCCGATGAGGTCGAAATCGAGCACCTTATTACTGAGGACGCCACGCAGTCATCTACCGATACTGAGCTGTGGCGCTGCATTGAGGACACCGCGCACGAGTTCTTCCCCGATAAGAAGGTGCTGCCAGTGTTGGCCACGGGTGGCTCGGATCTGCGCGTGGCACGGCGCCGCGGCGGCAACGCCTACGGCTTCGCGCTGCATGCAGAGGGCCGCGATATGGCCAGCGCCAACTCGCAGCTGCACAGCCACGATGAGCACCTCTACCTGGAAGACTTGGATTTGACTGTGAAGGCGTACTCTTCGCTGGTAAATCGCTTCCTGGGGCGCTAGCGCTCGCGCGAATGTGAAAAAGTTGTGGCACAATGTGGCGCATGAGAAATAAGCTTGTCCTGTGTTCCGCCGCTGCAGCCGTTGCCGTCGGCCTTGCTAGCCCTGCTGCCTCGGCCGATATGGTCGATGACTACCTGGCCAAGGTGCCGGCCGGTCAGATCTCCTGCGAGCAGGCCACGAAGTACTACACCAACCCGTCCGACTACAACAGCAAGAAGTCCCAGGCCCTCGCCGCCGCTAACTTCCACCCGCGTGGCGGCGAAATCCGTGACGCCATCGCCCGCGCCGACGAGGCCATCGCTCGCTGCGGCCTCAACGGTGGCAACGGTGGCGGCAATGCTGCCCCCGCTAACAACGGCGGCGGGGACAAGACCGCCCCCGCGAACAATAATGGCAACAATCAGGGCGCACCGGCTCACAACAACCAGCCAGCTCCGGCTAACAACAATGGAAACAGCGGCAACAACGGTGGCACGAAAGCCCCAGCCAACAACGCTTTCCCGACGATTCCGGTGACCTTCGGAACCTTCACCATTCACGTCCCGGACATCGTGGCCTTCCTCAAGACCCTCGTCGAGGGCACCCCGCTGGCACCCCTTTTGCCTTAAGCAACTAGCAGAAATACGTCCCCGCGTGCAGCGCGCAGCCAGTATTGAAGGCATGCCCGCACGCGGGGCATTTATATGCCGAATACTCCGCGAAGGTCATCTGATGGCCGCACGCGCCACACATGACGCAGAGTTCGTCCTTCGGCATGGCGCCAAACTCGTGATCAGTTAATTCCGCATGACACAAGGAACACGCGAACCAACCGCTACAGGTGCTGCACTTGTTGGCGACGACGTCGACAAGCGTGTGCCAGTGCCGGCACCGACCTGCCGCGTCGATGGCTCCCTGGATCATGGCCACGACTCTAACAGCCGCGCCATCGCCCGATAGGCCGGCGTGACGTCCATGCGCAGGCGGCTCTCCAGCATGTCCGAAGGGAAGTCAGCGGGAAGAAGCTCGGCAGGGAAGGGCGGGGTGTGGCGCAGCGCCGCGAAGACGGCGGAATGGCGGCGCGTGGTTTCGACGACGACGCCAACGTCATCGGTGGGCAGAGGGGGGACGTCGCCCAGCGCGCAAATGCGGGCAGCGCTCTCCTCAAGGTCCCACGCGGTGGCAATAACGTCGCGGGCGGTGTCCGTATCCACGGACCAAGTGCCGACAAAGGTTTTCTGCGCCCACTCCCCCGGCGCGTGGGCGCCCACCAGGACTCCGGGCCGCAGCTGCCGGAAACCGCTGGCCTGCGCGGCACGCAGGAGGGCATCCCTTTCTGTACGGCGATCCTCGCCGATATCGAAGATAACGGTGTGAAACGCCCCGTCCCAGTGGAGGGCGCGGGGCGAGCCTAGGTGACGAAACTCCGCAAGGTAGTTCCCCACCATGGAATACACGGAGTATCGCCCGGCTCGGCGCGAGGATAGATCGCCCGCGCGCACCATGCGGGCCAGAAAGGTGCGAACGCCAGCCGGCGACAGACCCAGCCCAGTAAGGATCGGTGTCAGCACGGGCCCGGGGAGTTCCTCGCGGCCAGCTAACCCGCAGAGATATCCAAAGGTTCCTGGTCCAACGTCAGCCATGCCCCAACCCTAAGGTTTTTATGTGTCACAAACAAACCGTTACGTATGTTTTGTGGCACACTATGTGGCATGAGTCTCAATCCGCGCCTGCTCAACTTCCTCATCCTCGGCGTCTTCGACGTCGGCCTCGCCATCCTCCTGTTTCAACTGGTTGATTCCGCAACCGGCAACCACGTCTACGCCTACCTAGCCGCCAGCATCGGTCCCCTCATCGGTGGCATCATCCAGCATGTACGCCAGAAGTCTTTTTCTGGGATTTCTGCACTGATCCTTGCCTTCAACGTTGCTGCAGCCTTGGCCACGCTGGTCGGTGGCACCGATGAGCGCCTCCTGCTGGTTAAAGGCAGCGTTATTACCGGCATTTTCGGCCTGCTCTTCCTCGGCAGCCTTGCCTTGGGCAAGCCCCTTGCCTTCTACTTTGGCCAGCGCTTTGGCACCGACGGCACGGAGGAAGGTGTCTCTTACTGGAACGGGTTGTGGAAATACCCAACCTTTCGCGCCTCCCAGCGCTACATCACTATCGTGTGGGGCATAGTGTTCCTACTCGAAGCAATCATCCGCATCGTCGCCGCCTATTCTCTCCCCTTCACCACCGCCTACTGGCTGTCGAATGCGTTGCCTTTCGTGGCTCTCGCTATCTGCTTAACGGCCACCTTCGTTATTGCTTCACGCACCCGCAAATCTGCACCGACCCCGGCCTAGCGCGTGAGCCCCCACAGAATCTGCTCGTGCACGCGCGCATCATGGGGCAGCTGCCCGTGCTCGACCGGCACTGACTCCACGTTGGCCACGTCCGCGCCCGGCACTGCAGTCAGCTGCGAGGTCTCATTCGGCGTCACAGTGTTGTCCGCGGGTGAATAGATAGAGGTGTAGGTGATACCCGGCGCGGTGTCCGGCAACTGGTTGAGATTCTCCATAAAGTCCGAACCTTGCAGCTGCTGGATACCGGCACTGGTTCCAACAAACTTGGTCACATCGGGCGCGATTTTTGCCGCCGTGCTTAGGGGCGTTGCTCTGTCGCCCCACGTTGTCCCGTGAAAATTCGCGCCAACCGTGACCACGCGGCGCACCTCATCGGGTGAACCATAGAGCTGTGTAAAGGACTTCGTGTGCAATCCACCCTGGGAGAAGCCCACGAGGTTTACTTTCTCTGCCCCAGTGACGTCGCGGATGTGCTCGATCTGCTGGGCGATTTCACGCCCAGAGGACTCCAAATCCGCAATGCCCTTCATATAGGGATAGGCGTTCTGGAAGGTGAGGTCATCCGCGCCATAGTCGAAGGCCCACACGCACATGCCCTGCTCTGTGAGCTTCGGGATCAGATCATTCCATTCGGCCGAATTGGCCGACGTGCCGTGAAGGAGGACGACGGGCTCGGTGACGGGGCCAGTGGGCTGGCAGTCAGGATCATTAATACCCAGGTCCTGTGCAGCGGAGGTCTCCATGGTCTCAGCGTGCGCGGGGATGGGGGCCGCGGTGCCGAGAAGGATAGCGAGGAACGCGCGCTGCAGGAAGCCGTTTTTCATAAGGAGCGAGCTTAACGCTTAAGTCTGAGCGCTCGCTGTATAGGCGCTGTTAACGGGAAGAGAGGCTGATCAGGCTGCTGCCGCGGTCTTTCTTCGGCTGCTCGGTACGTTGTTCGGAGGGCTTTTCCGCGGGGGCTTGGCTGCGCTCTTGGGCGCGAGCTTGGCGCACGCTCTCGGCTTCCGCCTCCTCGCGTTGGGTGACTGTCTCCTCCTCGTCATAGCTCTCCATGAGCGCAGTGAGCATCCCCACGTAAGGATAGATTTCGCTATGCCACATGCGGCGGCGCGTGCCGTCTGCGCAAGACTCATTCTCTTCACCGCCGGTATGCACCGCAAAGATCGTGGTGTCTTGGTAGAGCGGGGCGCCGGAGTCACCGCTGCAGGAGCGTGAGGAGAACAAGGAGTGCGATTTGAGCAGGTTCTCAAATTCGTGGCCCTCGATTTCGTGCGTTACGCCCGTCTCCTCAATGCGGGACACGGCCTCCGAGGAAAACGTGTGGGACCCGCCGAAGCCCACGAGGAGGAGCTTTTCGTTCACGCGCAGAGGGCGGGTGGGCAGCTCGAAGGCCTCAGCTTCCATGGGTTCCGCCTTGAGCAAGGCAAGGTCTGACTTCTCTGCCACCGGGGTGGAGGCGACAACTTTGGCGCTATCACCATCTGCCTGGGTAAGGCGCAGGTTGCGGCCTAGGCAGTGCGTAGCGGTGAGCCACCAGTCATTGCCGATGTAGCCTGCCGAGCATTCCCGTGACTCGTTCTGCCACAGTGCGGCGACTCGGTCGTCCTTCGCGTCAATATTGCTCGTGGCTTGCAGAACCTCACGCGCGCCGGAATCGTCGGCGGCAGCGTGATTAATGCCGAACATGGACGCTACTGCGGTAAGGACAGACAGAACAGATGCGAGGAAACCTGAGAACACAAGGCGTTACTTTATCAGCGACTGTGCCTATGCGCTGCTCTCGTTAGCTTCGCTGGATGGAATCAGTGGCCTCGGCCTAGTTCTCAGCATCTTTCCCTGCCGGCAGCTGCGGGGCCTTCCCCGTCTTCCACAGCAAAAAGGCAATGAATCTTCGAATCAGTGCTGACAGACCTACAGGCAAGCAGCACGCGAGAGGCAAAGCGATAAAGTGTTGCCCGCCCCACCCCGCAAGGCCAATAGCTCCGACAACAAGGAAGACTGCGTCGACGCGGAAATCATTTACTTTGCGCCGTTGCATGGGCAGGGAAATGAGGTATGCGATTCCAAGAAACAACAGTGCGGGAATGGCCACAAAGAGCGCGACGAAGCCACTGGCAGCTTCAGTTCCCTGCATATCTTCGACAAAGAGATTCACCAGCAGCCCAGCAAATACGACTTCCACCAACGGTAACCGCAGCACGGCAAAATCTATTAGCCGCGGCGGCTGGGTGGAAGCGGGCCCAAACATACCGACAGTCTAGGTGAAGTCTCCTCTACGTGGTCTTTGCCAGAGCTCTTAAACCTTGCAGAGTGTGAACTCAACGACGTCGACCTCGTCATCCTCAGCCAATCCGGGATAGTGAGTATCAAGCGCTTCATGGAGCTCGGAAGAGCCGCCAAACCCATCTCTTCGGGCTTGTTCCTCCGTCAAAGACCTCCGCTGGGTTGAAACAACTGACGTCACCTCGGCAGGAATGGTAACAACCTCACCGGATTCCTTCTCGAAGACAATCTGGGCGCTTCCCTCATGGAAAGGATCATCCACCCGAATGGTTTGTTGCTTTTCTCCGCTACGAATTGATTCCTCGTAGCCTTCCCACATGTAGATGCGCTGCTCTTTGTCCATGTCACGCCAGTTATATGCGAACGGTAAGAGCTCTTCCACGGTGAGCGCTTCAAGTCCATTGCTTCCGCGCACGATGCACCGAATAGACGGATCAACATCAAACAGCACCTGGCGGCATTTTCCACAGGGCGATAGCACCTGGCCAGTCGGGCCGTGGACGGCGACTACCGCTCGGATGGGATCCTCTGGATGACTAGCAGCGTGGTTAGCTAAGGCCGAGATTTCACCACAGGGGCCACCGAGGAAATGGTATGCGTTCAAACCGAGCACGTGTTTGCCGGATTCGGTAAGAAGCGCCGCGGCTACGGTGTGATCTTCCTCGTCGTGGAAGCGCTGGGCATGGGTCTTGGCTACGGTCAGTAATTCTCGGAGTTCATTAGTAATCACCCTTCAAAGGTAGCGGTTGCCAAAGACTTGGGTTAAGAGACTTTTCGCCAGCAGCGTGTTTCTACGACAACTTCGCCCTGCTTAAGCCTGCACAAGCGATAACACCACCAGTAATGACTGGGACAATACCCACGAGAACCAGATAGAGAAACTCGGTATCAGCCGAATACAACGTGGACAAGCTGCCGGCCAGCGAGGTTCCGATAGCCAAGGAAAGAAAGAACAAAGCAGAGAAGCGGGTTTTAAAAGCTGCGGGCGCATAGGCAGTTGTCGCCGCCATACCAATGGGCCCGATGAAGAGCTCTCCGATGCTCATGAGCATGATGCACAGTGCTAGCGCCAGGAATGGAACCGCTGTAGCACTCACAAAAGGCAGAAGGATAAACAGTCCCGCACCAGCTAGCGCCAGACCCCCGCCCATCACACGGTTGCGGTGCACGTTCCTTTTTGCCAAAAATGCAGCAATGGGCAGCGCGAAGACCAAAATGAAGAAGGGATTGAGGGACTGCGTCCACGCCGCTGGAATCTCAAAACCAGCGATGCTGCGATCTAGGCGCTGATCGGAATACACCGCGAGCACTCCATAAGTTTGGGATTGCAGCGCCCAATACATTGTGGAGGCCACAAAAAGCGGAAGGAAGGCCCTGACCCGACGGCGCTCAGGCGCACTCACTCGCGGGGAGACCAACATAGTGATAATCAGGCCCACTGCCACCGCCACAGTAGTGAGAAGCAAAACAAAAGCCATGCGGTCAGGCGTTAAAGCGCCGGAAGCTAGACACCAGATCCCTAGTGCGAAGACTAGAACAGCAGCACCTGCCACTTGGGCGAGATACTTAGGGGCAATCGGGTTTGAAGGACGGGTGATGTCAACGCTGATGCTGGCCAAAAGGCGTGAGCGCAGCAGCAAGTAAGACACGCAACCGATAAGCATCAAGCCCGCAGCGGCACCAAAACCTGCGTGATAGCCATAGGCCGTGGATAGCCAACCAGTCAGCATCGGTCCAGCAACTGCACCGACGTTAATACCGAGGTAGAAAATCTGGAAAGCACTATTGTTGCCCTCAGCCGGAAACGCTGCCCCTAAAACCGTAATAGCTGCGGTTTTGAGCAAGCCGGAACCGAGTGCAAGCGGGAACAGCCCCGCGAACAAGCCGGGGAACCCTGGAATCAGGGACAGCGATACATGCCCACACATCAACAGGAATGCACCCACCAGCAGAGTGCGCTCAGCACCGAGGACACGGTCGGAGACCCAGCCGCCGACAAACGTGAAGAGGTAGAGCACAGCACCATACGCGCCCACGAGCGCAGTCGCATGGGTTTGCTCAATCCCTAGCCCACCCGCCTGGTCATAGAGGTAATAGGCCAAAATGGCCTGCATTCCATAGAAACTAAAACGCTCCCACATCTCGATGCCCGCAACCGCGGGAATGGCGGGTGAAAACGTTTTCCTTGAACGCTGTTCAATTACTGTCATACCAAGTAATTATGCACAACTTTCGTATGTGGTACAGATAAATGCGTGAAGTTTTTGAACAGTGTTCAAGTAGCGACAGTAGATGCAGCCCACATGTGGCACCCGTATGCCGCACCCGGCGCGCCCGCGTTGGAGGTCATCGGCACCGATGGTGCCTATCTTGACCTCGCCGATGGCCGCCGCGTTATCGACGGCATGAGTTCCTGGTGGGCTGCCTGTCATGGGCACTCGCAGCCCCGACTAGTCAATGCCGCCAAAGAACAGATTGATCGCTTTAGCCACGTCATGTTCGGCGGACTTACCCACGAGCCCGCAGCACGCCTGACCACTCAGCTCATGGAACTGACCCGCGGAGATTTCTCCCATGTCTTCTACTCAGATTCCGGATCCGTGTCCGTTGAAGTCGCCATCAAAATGGCCTTGCAGGCCTCCCCACCTGGCCGTACCAAGCTGCTGACCTGGCGCTCGGGCTACCATGGCGATACCTTCGGCGCGATGAGCGTCTGCGATCCGCAGGGCGGCATGCATTCGCTCTGGGCAGGCACACTGACTGAACAGGTCTTCGCCCCTGCCCCGCCCACGGAAGGAGCGAGCGAATCCGAACACGCAGACTACCTAGCGAAGATGGAGCGCCTCATTACTGATGACGTCGCCGCCATCATCATCGAACCCGGCGTACAGGGCGCTGGCGGCATGCGTTTTCATGACAACGCACTGGTAGCGGGTGTTCGCCGCTTGTGCGACAAGCACGGAATTCTCATGATCGCCGATGAAATCGCCACCGGATTTGGGCGCACCGGCTCGCTTTTCGTCACCCAGGACGCCGGCGTTGTGCCGGACATCATGTGCGTTGGCAAGGCGCTGACCGGTGGCTTCATGTCACTTGCGGCAACGTTGGCCACGGAAGACGTCGCCAAGCGCATGCAGCCCACCGCACTCATGCATGGCCCAACCTTTATGGCCAATCCTCTCGCCTGCGCGGTCGCTGCGGAATCCACCGCACTCATCGCGGAAGGCCAGTGGCGCAGTGCAGTACCACGAATTGAGGCGGGTCTGCGTCAGGGACTTCAGGGCGCACCCGGCCTCACCAGGGTCCGCGGCGCTATTGGTGTGCTGGAGATGGACCACGACGTTGACATGGCCGCCGCCACCGAAGCGGCCCTTGAGCACGGAGTATGGCTGCGGCCGTTCGGGCGGCTCATCTACACGATGCCGCCCTATATCTGTACCGACGAGGACATCGCGCGCATCTGCCGCGCCATTCACGCAGCCGGGGAGGCAGCATGATTATCTGCATTACCGGGACCAACACCGACGTGGGCAAGACCATCGCCACCGCGGCCCTCGCCGCCCAGCTCAAGGCTGCGGGCAAACACGTCATCGTGGCTAAGCCCGTTCAGACAGGTGAACCCGCCGGGCTTGGCGACGCCCCCACCATCTCTCGCCTCGCCGGCGTCGAGACCCGCGAGTTTGTGCGCTACCCCGAGCCGCTTGCCCCCAACCTGTCGGCCCGGCGTGCGAGAATGCCCCAACCGGATCGGCAGGAGCTGGTTGAGTGGATTCGCGGCATCGAGGCGGATGTCGTGCTCGTCGAAGGCGCCGGCGGCCTCCTCGTTCGACTAGCTGACGACTTCACGCTGGCCGACATCGCCTGTGACCTCGGTGCTCCCCTCATCGTGGTAACCAGCATGGGATTGGGAAGCCTCAACGCCGCGGAGCTCACCGTCGAAGCCGCCCGTAACCGGGGTCTGCAAATTCTCGGGCTCATTGGTGGCTCGCTTCCCACAGAGCCAGACCTGGCTACCCGGCTCAACGTCGAGGAAATGCCGCAGGTAACCGGTGTGCCGCTACTGGGCTGTCTCCCTGCAGGTGTGGGCCGGCTCTCCCGCGAGGAGTTCGCAGATAGAACTTCGACAGTGAATGCCAGCGGAATTATTTAACACTAAAGTCTCGAGACTTCTTGGCGTGTGCTACTCAAGATGGAAGTTCAAGCCTGTTTTTAAGAAGCACTTCCCGAACTGAGTGTGCGGCCTAGCTCTCAAAGCTGCCTTCCAAAATCTCTACTCCTCACAACGAGCAATCCGAAAACTAAGACACACATCACCCCTGCACCAATACTAAGGGCAGAAGCACCCCAAAGACTCGATATTGCCCCTCCGAGCGCACCACCGATACCTACACCAAAATTGAAGATAGTAACGAAAAAGGACTGTGCAATATCTGCCAAGTTCACTGCATTTCTAGCTAAGGCAGTCTGGAGAACTGTCGGTGCACCACCAAATCCCAGTCCCCAGACGATTATTCCAGAAATGAAAAGATAGTTGGGAGCTGCCGGTACCGACAAGAGCAAGAATCCTAAAAGCATCAACGCGCCTGAGATTAGACCAGTCAGGAACAATCTCTTATCTACAACGACAGCAGTAAGTAAAATACTGATCCCCGCAGAAATCCCGAAAAATAGAAGCACGACATCTACGCCAAGAGCTATTCCTGGGGTTGCCCGCAAATCGTGGACACGTAGTGGAGCTACCTAGTGGTTAGGCAGCTATTTCTTTTCTGCTGTTGATT
>NZ_JASPGN010000014.1:0-72307 GCF_030232655.1 Corynebacterium sp. MSK218 | reverse complement strand
CACATCACCACCACCCGCACACGCATAAGAGAAGAAGCCCAAAGACTCAAACAAGCCCTCGACGACTACCACCACCACCAACAACAACAACAGACCCAAGCAAAAGAAACCGAAGCAACAGAAGCCGCAGCACAAACCGGCGAAAACACCGACACCACCGACAACATCCCCTTCTAACCCCCAGCCGTCGAATCAAACGACGAAGACAAACCAAGAACTCGCTCAAAAGCCCAAACCTCAAAAATGGGCCCGTCGTTTAAAACGACGAAGGCGCGCGGGAACCGAGGGCAGGAAGGAGATAGAGAAAAGCCTTCCTAACGGTAAAAAGTCGGCGCAAATTCTTGAGCGGAACTTTTGAGAGCTAGGGAGGCTAAGCGGCCGGAGAATGCCCCGCGGGGTCCAGCGGGGTTAAGCAGTGATGCCCACGTGTTGCTGCTCGTTATGATGGTCTAGGGAGCTGGATCCTGCTGTCACAGCTGAAGGGAAAATATGACTCGCTCTATTGCACCGAACACCGTCTTCGGGGTCATCATTGCCGGATGTGCGTTGACTATCACCGCATGCTCTGAAGGTGGTTCGCGCACCACACATTCACCTGCTTTTAGTTCGGTTGAATCCAGCCCGCGAGTTGCTGAAGCACCAGCCAGTGAAGAAACGGCCTCAGAGGACTCGGGAGCGCAAAGCAGCTCGCAGGCAACGACTTCAGCACAGTTTGCGGGCATGGGTACAGCAGCGCTGGATAATCAGCATCACATGCCCGAACGGCTTGGAGATCTCACGCCAACTAAGGTGCGTGTGGGGGCTCACGATGGATTTACCCGCGTAGTCATTGATCTCGAAGGAAACGGCGAACCGGGTTGGTTTACCACCTACACGGACAGCCCAACTCAGCAGGCCTCCGGTTACCCGGTTGAGGCAGAAGGAAACGCTTTTCTCGACCTCGGAATCGAGGGAACTCCTTGGCCGTCGACGCCTGAGCTTGAACAAAAGCACATTAAGCCAGGAGTCACTCCGGGTGCCGGCGTCGTGAGCGAAGTCGTCTACACCGTCTCATTTGAGTCGCAGTCGCAATTCATCATTGGTCTGCAGAAGAGGACTCCGTACTCGGTGACATTTCTTGAGGACCCCAAACGACTTGTACTTGATTTCCAGGACTAGCGGCTAGCACTTAACAAGCTAAGAGCCCCGCCATCGCAGCCCATGAACGAGCTGGAGAGCGGGGCTCTGGCTTATGAGGTTAGGGAATTAGTCTTCCTCAACCGGAACCAGGGAAATCTTGCCGCGGTTATCGATGTCCGCGATTTCGACCTGGATCTTGTCGCCAACGTTGACCACGTCTTCGACCTTTTCGATGCGCTCGTCGCCGCCCAGCTTCGAGATGTGGACCAAGCCATCGCGGCCTGGAGTCAGGGATACGAAGGCGCCGAAGGCCACGGTCTTGACCACGGTGCCGAGGAAACGCTCGCCAACCTTGGGTAGCTGCGGATTGGCAATGCTGTTGACGCGCTCGATGGCGGCCTCAGCGGCCTCGCCGGTAGCAGCGGAGACGTAGACGGTGCCGTCTTCCTCGATAGAGACATCAGCGCCGGTTTCCTCGGTAATGGTGTTGATTGTCTTGCCCTTCGGACCGATGAGCTCACCAATCTTGTTGACCGGGATGGTCACCGAAGTGATACGCGGAGCAAGGCCGGACATCTCGTCCGGTCCCTCGATAACCTCAGCCATGGTTTCAAGAATGGCGGCGCGGGCATCGCGGGCTTGCTCGAGGGCGTCGGCAAGCACGTGCGAAGGAATGCCGTCCAGCTTGGTATCCAGCTGCAGAGCGGTGATGAACTCGGAAGTACCTGCAACCTTAAAGTCCATGTCACCGAAAGCGTCCTCGGCGCCGAGGATATCGGTCAGCGCCACGAACTTTTCCTTGCCCTTGACTTCACCGGAGACGAGGCCCATAGCGATACCGGCCACCGGAGCCTTGAGCGGAACACCTGCGTTGTACAGGGACAAGGTGGAGGCACACACCGAGCCCATGGAGGTGGAACCGTTGGAGCCCAGAGCCTCGGAGACCTGGCGGATAGCGTAAGGGAACTCCTCGCGGGACGGGATAACCGGCAGCAAGGCACGCTCAGCCAGCGCACCGTGACCAATCTCGCGGCGCTTCGGAGAACCCACGCGGCCGGTCTCACCCGTGGAGTACGGCGGGAAGTTGTAGTGGTGCATGTAGCGCTTAGACTCCACCGGGGTCAGGGAGTCAATCTGCTGCTCCATCTTGAGCATGTCCAAGGTGGTGACACCTAGGATCTGAGTCTCGCCACGCTCAAACAGGGAGGAGCCGTGGGCACGCGGGATAAGGTCCACCTCCACGCCGAGGTCACGCAGGTCAGTTACACCACGACCATCAATGCGGAAGCCCTCAGTGAGGATCTTGTTACGGACAATATCCTTCATCACAGCGTTGAAGGCGTTGCGGATCTGTTTGGAGGCATCCGCCTCCTCAATGTCATCGAACTCGTCAAGAAGATCGGCTTCAATCTGCTCCATGTACTCGTTCGTTGCATCATCACGGTCCTGCTTACCCGGGATGGTGAGCAGTTTCTGCAGCTTCTTGGAGGCTGCCTTCTCCACTGCCTCGTACACATCCTCGCTGTAGGCCGGGAAGAGCGGGAACTCTTGGGTCTCCTTCGCGGCGCGCTCAGCCAGACCTGCCTGAGCCTCGCACAGGGTCTTAATGAAGGGCTTGGCAGCTTCCAAGCCCTCGGCCACGGTGGATTCCTGGGGTGCCGGGGCGCCTTCTTTGATGCGTTCAGCCACGTTCACGCCGGCGCCTGCCTCCACCATCATGATGGCGACATCGTCCTTGTTGCCCTTCTTAACGATGCGGCCGGCAACGACCATCTCAAACAGGGCACGCTCGTGCTGCTCGTTGTTCGGGAAGGCTACCCACTGGCCCTTCGGGTGCTTGTCATCAGCAATGAGTGCCATGCGCACACCGCCCACAGGACCGGAGACCGGCAGGCCGGAGAGCTGGGTAGAGGCAGAAGCGCCATTGATGGCAACAACGTCGTAGTACTCTTCCGGGTCCATGGAGAGAACCGTGACGACAACCTGGACCTCGTTGCGCAGTCCCTTCACAAAGGTTGGACGCAACGGACGGTCGATGAGGCGGCAGGCCAGGATAGCCTCAGTGGAGGGGCGGCCCTCCCGGCGGAAGAAGGAGCCTGGGATCTTGCCCGCTGCGTACATGCGCTCCTCGACGTCCACGGTGAGCGGGAAGAAGTCGAAACCTTCGCGTGGCTGGTTGGACGCGGTGGTGGTGGACAGGAGCATGGTGTCCTCATCCAGATAGGTAGTCACGGAACCACCGGCCTGACGGGCGAGCTGGCCGGTCTCGAAGCGAATGGTACGGGTACCAAAGTCACCATTATCCAGGGTGGCGATGGCTTCGGTGATGCCATAGTCATCGTCGATAGCGAACTCGACGGTGTTGTTAGCGGTGTTCTTGGCGTTTTTAGCGTTTCTAGCGCTCATGTCTGTGACTCTCCTTGGAGGTGTCCTGGCGATCTTCGGTGCCGCCTCTTCGATTCGGTTTTCTGACAACGCCCAAGGATTTTACCAGATGGCATAAGAAAACCCCCGCAGGGAGTGCGGGGGTTGAACTGGTGCGTGCTTAGCGACGCAGACCCAGACGAGAAATCAGGTCACGGTAACGATCAACGTCGTTGGACTCCAGGTACTTCAGGAGGCCGCGACGACGACCAACCATGAGCAGCAGGCCACGACGGGAGTGGTGGTCGTGCTTGTGGCCCTTGAGGTGCTCGGTCAGGTTGTTGATGCGGGAGGTCAGCAGGGCAACCTGTGCCTCGGTGGAACC
Organism: Corynebacterium sp. MSK218; assembly: GCF_030232655.1. Classification (NCBI taxonomy): domain Bacteria; kingdom Bacillati; phylum Actinomycetota; class Actinomycetes; order Mycobacteriales; family Corynebacteriaceae; genus Corynebacterium; species Corynebacterium sp. MSK218. The sequence continues at coordinate 68,439 of NZ_JASPGN010000014.1, read as the reverse complement.
GGTATCGGTCTCGTGCAGGCCGAACTCCTTGAGGATTTCTGCCTTCTTCTCGGTGGTCAAAGCCATGGAAAAATCTCCTATTGTATTTCAGTCCACATGAAATAATGCGCAATTAAGCGCTGCAAGTGACTACTGTGGACCGCAGTCAGCAAGCCGAAGTAGAAGTATAGAGGCTGGTAAGCTTCGACATCAAATCATCAACGAAGCGCGGAGCATCCACGCCAACCGCGACGCGTGTCGTCGCAGAAGCAGATAGGCGTTCGGGGTCGCCGATAGTGCGCCCGTTTTCTTCACAGCGCAGGTTGAGTTCGATGCACTCGACCAACGACGGGTCAGCAGCGACGGCTACGGCAAGAGGATCGTGGAGCCCACAGCCACCTAAGTGCGGCGATGTCATGGCATAGGCACCAATGTAGTAGTCCACGATGTCGGCATATACCCGCCCTGCCGGGGTGGTACGCCACTGCGCGGTGTGCTCTGTAGTGAGAAGCGTGCGCAGCGTGACGTCGAGCCCCACCATGGTGAGGTCCTGCGCATGACGGAACACATAATCTGTGGCCTGCGGATCTTGGAAGACGTTGGCCTCCGCGTAGGGCGTGACATTGCCCGGCACGGTAAGCGCTCCGCCCATCATGACGATGCGAGCGTTGCGCGCGAAGTCCGGGTCCTTCTGCATAGCAGCCGCAATGCTTGTCGACGGCCCCGTGGGCACAATCACCAGCTCTTCCCCATGTTCCTGGACAGATTGGATGAGGAAGTCCACAGCATCACCCTGCGCGGCACGTCGCGGCGGGGGCAGCAGGATCTCACCGAGTCCATTGCGGCCGTGGATAAAGGCGGAAATCGGCGCTACGGTGAATCCCTCCCGCGTTGGCCCAGTATAGACGGGGACGTCGTCAGCACCGAGCAGCTCCAAGAGGGCACGTGCATTGCGCACACCAAGCTCCACAGGCACATTGCCATAGGTTCCGGTAATACCGATGAGGTCGAGGTCGGGGTGCGCTAGGGCATACGCCAAGGCCAAGGCGTCATCGATGCCGGTGTCGAGGTCAAGGATGATCTTCATTTAGGACTCCTGGGCAAGAATCTCACGCACACGTGCGACGTCGCGCTTCATGGCGGTGAGCAGTTCATCAACAGAGTTGAACTTTTCCATGTCGCGTACATGATCCACGAAGTGGACGGTGGCCTCGTGCCCGTATAGGTCAGCATCACGGTCGAGGACGAAGGACTCCACCGAGCGCTCTTCATCCCCGAACGTGGGATTCGTGCCCACAGAAATAGCTGCCGGGTAAGGCACGCTTGGTTCCATATCGCCTTCAACGGCTGCGTCGGTGGGCTCAATGACAAACCAACCCGCGTAGACACCATCGGCTGGAATGGCAACGGACTCGGGGAAGTACTGGTTGGCCGTCGGAAAGCCCAGCTCCTTACCACCACGCCCGGCGCCGCGGACGACGGGACCGGTCACCGAGAAGTGACGCCCCAATGCCCAATTCGCGCGGGAAATATCGCCGCGATCAAGTGCGGCACGAATATTCGTGGAGCAGATGCGCTCGCCGTCATCGTTCAGCAGCGGCACGATATCGACATCGAATCCGAACTCAGCGCCAAACTCTGCCAGAGCACTCGCCGTACCCGCAGCACCAGCACCAAAAGTGAAGTTCTCCCCCACCACAATATGCTTCGTATGCAGGTGACCGACGAGCAAGTCTTCTACGTACTGACGGGGCTCAACGCCGCGCATTTCTTGAGTGAAGTCGATAACGAGCACAGCGTCGATGCCCATCTCTTCAGCCAACTGCATCCGGCGCTCAAAAGTAACCACGGCCAGCGGTGCACGTTCAGGGAGGAAAACCGACACCGGGTGCGGATCGAAAGTCACCATTACTGCGCGGTAGTCATTGGCACGCGCATGGTCGACGGCCCTAGTAATGAGCTGCTGGTGGCCGCGGTGCACGCCATCGAAGACGCCGATGGTCACCGTGGTCGGCCCGAGGTCCGCGGGGATGTTATCGATTCCGTACCAAATATCCACGAGCACCATGCTATCCCACAACTGCCTGTGGCTTAGACTACAGGGCATGACTGATCCGCTCGCACGTTCCGGCCTCGTAGTCGTCGATAAGCCCGCAGGTATGACCTCCCACGATGTGGTGGGAAAACTCCGCCGCTATTTCCACACACGCAAAGTCGGTCATGCGGGCACGCTCGACCCCATGGCCACCGGCGTTCTGGTGGTGGGGTTGGAGCGCGGTACCAAGTTCCTAGCCCACATGGTGGCCTCGACGAAGACGTATGACGCGACGATCCGCCTGGGCATGGCCACCCACACCGACGACGCGGAAGGAGACCGCACTTGGGGCGAATCAGCAGAGAACCTGAGCGAGGAATCCATTGCCCAGGAGATCAGCAATCTCACTGGAGATATCATGCAGCGACCCGCCGCTGTCTCTGCCATCAAGATTGATGGCAAGCGCGCGCATGAAAGGGTACGCGCCGGCGAGGATGTGGAGATCCCCGCTCGTCCAGTGACAATCAGGCGCTTCGATGTCACGGAACTGCGCCGCGAGGGGGACTTCGTTGACCTCGACGTGTCTGTGTCGTGTTCCTCGGGCACCTACATTCGTTCCCTTGCCCGCGACCTCGGTGAGGCCCTCGGTGTGGGCGGTCACCTTACCGCGCTGCGCCGTACGGAGGTGGGGCCTTTTACGCTTGACGACGCCCTCCCCCTCCCCACCCTTGAAGAAAACCCCGTATTGTCCTTGTCTCTCGATGAGGCGCTAGCTCGCAGCTACCCAGTCCTCGACGTCACTGAGGACGAAGCTCGCGCCCTTGCTATGGGCAAGTGGCTTCAGCCGCGTGGGTTGAAGGGGACGTATGCCGCCGTCGATCCAGAAGGCCGTTCCATCGCGCTGGTTAAGGAAAAGGGCAAGCGCTTGGCCACGGTGTTTGTCGCACGTCCTTCGACGCTTTAAGCATCCCCGCTAATTATCGAAGTTGAGCGCGGGCACCGCGGTGGCCACGATGACATAGCCTTCCCGGATAATCCAGCGGCCAGTGATAAACGGCACTGGCGTGGGCCGCGCCAAGATATAGGAGATGAGCGTGCCATCAAGGCGCAGATCGATTTCGGCTTGGTCGAAGTCGAGCCAGCGCCGCGTCATGGGGAACCACGTCTTATACGTGGCCTCCTTGGCGCAGAACAACAGCCGGTCAGGGCACGTGACGCCAGCCTCTTGCAGCCGGGTTAACTGCGGCATCTCCCCTGCCCGGGCAATCATGGTCAAAACATGTTCCGGCAGCGGCTCAGCAGGTTCGGCATCGAGACCCATTGAGCGCACGTGGGTAGTAGGTGCAGCGACCGCTGCGCGCAGGCCCTCGGTGTGCGTCATCGAGCCTGTAAAACCATCTGGCCACAACGGCATGCCACGTTCTCCGCGGAGAATGGGCTCGCCACGGGTGTAGTTCAATTCCTCGAGGGCTCGGTGTGCGCACCAGCGGGCATCACCAAATTCGGCCTTGCGGATATCAACGGCTTGGGAAACCACCGAACGCTCCTCTGGGGAGAGGTGGTTGTAGTTGAGCAGGTCCGTGAACGAGTCATCGGTACGCACGTAGCAGTAGCGGGCGGCTTCTGGGAACAGGAAAGGCTCAAGCATGGTCTGCCCTCCCCGTCTTTTCATCAATTGCTAATACTGGATACGGCCAGGGCTGCAACCCTCCGTGCGCTTGCCATTCACGTGGATACCCTAAGGACACCTCAATGTGGTCAACACCGTCAATGTTCGTGCGGTTCGGCATATGAAGGTGGCCGTAAATAACAGCTTTGGCATTGTAGCGCCGCGGCCACGCCCTCGTGTGGCGGGTACCGCACCACAAAGCCACCTCTGGCCAGCGCATGTACAAGGTTGGTTCCTGAACCAAAGGCCAATGATTAACCAGAACGGTTTCTCCCTCCACGCGGGAGAGTCGCTTAATGGAATAGGCCAAGCGGTCCCAGCACCATGCGCGGACATCCACAAAAGGTGCGATGGCGAATTCGTCTGTCATAACAATCTGTTTTTGCTTGGCGCTAGCCAGTGCGTGTTCCACCGTGGTTCCGGGTGGACGGAAGCTGTAATCGTAGAGAGTAAACAGCGGAACTACGGTGACCCCGCCAAAGATTGGGAAAGGATCCTCTGGTGTAATGACACCAATTTCACGGCACCCTTCAACGAGGCGGTCGTATTTATCTCGGCCCTTATAAAGGTCTTGTCCTCGCGAAAACAGCTCGTGGTTGCCGGGCGCCCAGATAACGGTGGCATAGCGATTCTTCAGGCGAGCGAGAGTGCTGAGAACCAAGTCGATTCGCTCGGCCACGTCGCCCGCCACGATTAACCAATCACGGGGATCGGGAGGAACCAGTTCATCGATGCGGTCCCCGTTAACGCGTACAGCGGCATGGAGATCGGAGACGGCCCACAGGGTGGTCATGGTGCCTCCTTCACATAAATATTCCCTCTACTTTTACCACAGGGTTAGACCCGTGCCCACCGCATCGAGTAGAAGCGCCAGATCACGCCCACCATGCGGATAAGGATAAATGCCGCGATGCCGCCCCAGACTCCAACTAAGCCGGCGTTGAGGGCATAGGCCAACCACACGCCAGGTAGGAAGCCCAAGAGCACGGACGCTAGCGTCAGCGTGCGAAGGAAAGCAGCATCCCCCGCGCCCAAGAGAACTCCATCGAGAGCGAAGACCACTCCGCCGATGACGACAAGGAAGGTCATGACCCACCAAGGACCAGAAATAACGTCAAGAACCTCCGGGCTGGTGGTGAAAATGCGTGGGATAACGCCAGAACCCAGTGCAAGGACAGTAGCAAGCGCCAAGGAGAAAGTCGTGGAGTACACCGTTACCTTCGTGCCCACCGAGCGAGCATAACGCGCGGAGCCGGCGCCCAAAGCTGCACCTGTCAGCGCCTGGGCAGCAATGGCAAGAGAGTCCAGTACGAGGGCAAGGAAGTTCCACATCTGCATCATGATTTGATGCGCGGCAAGTTGCGCAGTGCCGATTCGGGAAGCCACCGCCGCTGCGGAAAGAAAAGCTACTTGGAAGCTCAGTGAGCGCACGATGAGGTCGCGGCCAAGGACCAATTGGCGGCGCACGACGTGCCACTTCACCTCCCATGAACCCGAGTGCTCTCGGCGTAGCTCCCGCACGAAAAAGGCTGCAATAATACCCATTCCCAAAACCGTGGCGGCGGCCGAGCCCGGCAATCCCCAAAAATGAACGAAAATGGGCACCGCGATGGCACCCGGAATCATGCCAGCGAGGGTGAAGTACAGGGGTTTTCGAGTATCTTGCACTCCCCGCATCCAGCCATTTCCGGCCATCTCAACGAGTGTGAGAGGAATTGCGAAGGCCGCAATGCGCAGCCACTGGGCTGTTCCTTGAGCTGTTTCCGGATTACCGGTCAGCCAAGAAGCGAAAACTCCCGCGAAGAGCCACATGATGGTCGCCAAAATCATACCGACACCCACGGCGACCCACGTGGCCTGGACACCTTCGGCCACAGCTTCCTCGCGTTTTCCTGCACCGAACAGGCGTGACGACCGCGCGGTCGTACCATAAGAAAGGAAGGTGAGCTGGGTAGTGACTACCGAATGCAGGGTGGCCGCCGCACCTAGCGATGCCAATTGGGAGGCGCCAAGCCGTCCCACGACTGCGGTATCAAGCAAAAGGTACAGCGGCATAGCCGCAAGAACACCAAGTGCGGGAATGGCGAGGCGAAAAACCTCGCCGGCGGTTACCTTGACTGGTTGCTCGAGCGCCATCTAGGTCAGCGCACCTACCAGCTGTGCAGTAACTTCCTCAGGGGTTCCGTGCGCGGTGTAGCCGGCTGCTGGGACGTGTCCTCCCCCACCGAAAGTGAGGGCCACGTCCGCACAGTTAACGGCGGAGGATCGCAGAGACACCGCCCACACCTGGGGAGCCTGTTCCTTAAAAACGACGCCGATATCAGTGCCTTTCAAGGCACGGACGTAATCCACGAAGGATTCAATGGCAGAATCTGCGTGGGAGATGACTTCCTCATAGGGCACGAAGAGCACGGCGAGGCGGTGCTCGCCTGCTTCCTTAATGGTGAGCCCAGAAAGCACACGGCCGATCATCTGGAGGTCATCGGCAGTATTGGAATCCATAAGCTCAAGCGCGATGTTCTTGGTATCAAGCCCGTAGAGCATAAGGCGCGCAGCAATGTCATGCATGGCGGGACGCCCCCAGCGGAAGTTACCGGTATCGGTCACTAGTCCCGCATAGAGGCAGTGCGCAATGACCCGGTCAATCTGGACGGAGATTCTATCGAGGATATCCAGCAGCACGACCGTCGTGGACTCGCACACCGGATCCACCACGTTAATCGAGCCAAAACCCTCGTTCGAGGAGTGGTGGTCGATGCACAAAACACGGCCGGCAGCGGCCATCTCTGCGATGCTGTCCGCTACCGAGCCAGTACGGTCCAACGAGCCACAGTCCAGGGTGACGTACAGGTCGTAGCCCATAGGAAGCTCATCTACCAACTCAATTTCATCCACAGTCGGAATAGAAAACAGGTTGGCGGAAATATCCCGACGCTGACCGATGACTGTGCGGGTTTGCTTACCGCGTTGGCGCAGGGCAAGGGTAAGCGCTGCCGCCGAACCCACTGCATCAGCATCTGGCCGCAGATGTGTAATGATGCAGACGCTGCTGGCTTGCACCAGCGCATCCACTGCAGCTTCGTAGTTGGTCCGCGACACTTAGTCCTCTTCCCTATCCGAGGTCTTGTACGGGTTTGCATCACCAGCCGGCTTCGCATTCTCCTTCAGCTTCGCCAACTCCTCATCTCGTGCGCGGGCACGGGCGAGGAGGTCCTCCATATGTGCGGAAGCCTCGGGGACAGTATCAAGCTCGAAGGACAACGTCGGAGTAAAACGCACTGAGAGCTGGTCACCCACAATCTTGCGCAGCTGACCTCTGGCTCGGTTAAGGGCTTCAGCAGCTTGGGCGAAGTCGGGTTCTGAGTCAATATCTTTACCGCGAACGGTGTAGAACACGGTGGCATCATGTAGGTCACCGGTAACGCGGGCGTCGGTGATAGTCACCAATTCGAGGCGGCGATCTTTAATCTGGCGTTCGATAGCACTGGCCACGATGGCCTGGATGCGCTTGGCCATGCGGGCCGCACGTGCGTGATCAACCATGGTGATGCTCCTTTGAGTTCAGTTCGTAATAACTAGTCTAGGATACCGATCCGATTCGGCCTGCCGAAACCGCGCGGAAGGAACAACACGGAAAGAACAGCAAAGCCCAGCCAGGAATACTGGCTGGGCTTCATTCACTGGCGAGCTTGTTGCACGCGATTAGTCGCGTGGAACCTCGACCTCTTCGTAGGCTTGGATAATATCGCCTACCTGGATGTCCGGGTAGGACAGGACCATACCGCACTCGTAGCCGGCATTGATCTCGTTGGCATCATCCTTTTCGTGACGCAGCGACTCAATCTTCGCATCGCTGGTGACGACGTTGCCGTCACGCACAAGGCGAACCTTGCCGTTGCGCTTGACCTTGCCCTCGGTAACCATGCAACCAGCGATGGTGCCGACAGCGGAGGACTTGAACAGTGCGCGGATCTCTGCGGAGCCGGTATCGCGCTCCTCGTAGATGGGCTTGAGCATGCCCTTGAGAGCAGCCTCGACCTCTTCGATAGCGCGGTAAATCACCGTGTAGTAGCGCACATCGACGCCCTCGGCGTTTGCTTCCTCGGTGGCCTTACCCTCAGCGCGGACGTTGAAGGCAATAATGACGGCGTCGGAAGCTGCTGCCAGGGAGACGTTGGTCTGAGTGACGGCACCAACACCACGGTCGATGATGTTGAGCTGTACCTCGTCGTCGACGTCGATCTCCAGTAGCGCGTCCTCGAGGGCTTCGACCGAACCGGCGTTGTCGCCCTTGAGAATAAGGTTGAGCGTCGACGTTTCTTTGAGCACTGCATCCAGATCCTCGAGGGAAACGCGCTTGCGCGCCTTTGCCTGCAGAGCGGAACGCTTGCGAGCATCGCGCTGCGCTGCAATCTGTCGTGCCACGCGGTCGTCTTCAACAACGAGCAGGTTGTCACCAGCACCCGGCACGCCATTGAGACCCTGAACCTGAACCGGACGGGACGGGCCCGCCTCTTCGACGTCGTTGCCGAACTCATCAAGCATGCGGCGTACACGGCCGTGCGAGTCACCGACGACGATGGAGTCACCGATGCGCAGCGTACCGCGCTGAATGATGACAGTAGCCACCGGGCCACGGCCACGGTCGAGGTGTGCCTCGATAGCAGCACCCTGGGCGTCCATGTCTGGGTTCGCGGTGAGCTCCAGCGCAGCATCCGCAGTCAGGATGACAGCTTCCAACAACTCATCAATGTTGATGTTGTTCTTAGCCGAGATGTCCACGAACATGGTGTCGCCACCGTACTCTTCCGGTACGAGACCGTACTCGGTGAGCTGACCACGAATCTTGTCCGGGGATGCCTCTGGCTTATCAATCTTGTTCACTGCCACCACAACCGGGATATCCGCGGCCTTGGCGTGGTTGATTGCCTCGATGGTCTGCGGCATCACGCCGTCATCAGCAGCAACCACCAGGATGGCCAAGTCGGTCGACTTGGCACCGCGGGCACGCATAGCCGTGAAGGCTTCGTGACCAGGGGTATCCAGGAAGGTAATGGTGCGCTCGCCATCTTCGAGGTCAACGGTGGTCTGGTAAGCACCAATGCCCTGGGTAATGCCGCCAGCCTCATCCGCACCTTCGTTGGTCTTACGGATGGTATCGAGCAGGCGGGTCTTACCGTGGTCAACGTGGCCCATGACGGTCACGACCGGCGGGCGTTTCTCCAGAGCCTCTTCGCCGCCCTCGTCCTCACCAAACTGGAGGTCGAAAGACTCGAGCAGCTCACGGTCCTCGTCCTCTGGGGAGACGACCTGAACCTCGTAGTTAATCTCAGAGCCAAGCAGCTGCAGAGTGTCCTCGGAGACGGAAGCCGTTGCGGTCACCATTTCACCAAGGTTGAACAGTGCCTGGACCAATGCTGCCGGATCGGCACCGATCTTCTCAGCGAAGTCCGCCAGGGAAGCACCGCGACGCAGGCGTACGACCTTGCCGCCACCGTCAGGCAGGCGTACGCCGCCTACCTCGTGCTTCTGCTGCTCTTCAAACTCATGGCGCTTCTGACGCTTCGACTTCTTGCCACGACGAGGAGCGCCACCAGGACGGCCGAATGCACCAGCGGTGCCGCCGCGACGGCCGCCGCGTCCACCGCGGAAACCGCCAGGCCCGCCACCGGGTCCACCGTGGCCAGGGCCGCCACCGCGACCACCACGGCCACGACCGCCGCCTCCGCCGCCAGGGGCCTTCGACGGCATGCTGGCCGGGTTCGGGTGAGACGGCATCATGGCTGGCGATGGACGACGACCACCGCCGCCCTTGTTGCCTTCACCCTGCGGGCGTCCGCCGCCCTTGTTGCCACGGGTATCACCCGGCTTAGCGCCGGGACGCTGACCCTTCGAGCCACCCGGACGCGGTCCGGGGCTTGGGCGATCGCTGGAGCCACCCGTGGAGAACGGGTTGTTGGCTACGCGGCGAGTACCACCCGGCTTCGGCATGGAACGTGGCGTAGCGCGTTCGCCGCTCTTAGCCGTGCTCTTCTGCTGAGCGCCTGGCTTAGGGGCGCCACCCGGCTTGGGCGCGTTTGCGCCCGGTTTCGGGGCTCCGCCTGGCTTCGGTGCAGCTGCACCCGGCTTCGGAGCACCACCCGGTTTGGGTGCGCTTGCTCCGGGCTTCGGGGCCGCGCCTGGCTTCGGGGCGGACGCAGCAGACTTGTTGTCTGCCGGCTTCTTCGCGGCAGGCTTTTTCGCACTCGAACCGGATGCGGCAGGCTTATCCTTTTTCTCCCCGCTCTGGTCTTCCTTAGATTCGTAGTGCGCACGCATCTTCTTCACCACCGGCGGTTCGATGGTCGAGGACGCGGTCTTAACGAACTCGCCCTGTTCCTTCAGCGTGGCGAGTAGTTCCTTGCTGGTTACGCCGAGCTGTTTTGCCAACTCGTGTACGCGTAGCTTTCCGGGCACTTGTCTCCTCTTTAATCGTCCTAGGAGCCAAGGCCGCGGAACACGGCTTGACCCCTAGTTAATGGCTATGGACTTTCATCGCTGATGCTGCTTCATGGTTGTGCGCTCATCAGTGTTCGGTCTTCCTTTTTAACTCTGGGTCGCACGGGCTAACGCCCGCCGACTGCACCTGCTGCAGAGCAGCAAGGTACTCACGTACGTGACCTGTGTCCACATCAGTGGACAACCGGAGCGCGCGCCTGAAGGCACGAGTTCGCTCCGCCAGCGCTACTGCTTCCAGATCTGGCGTAATCCACGCTCCCCTTCCGGGCAACGTGCGGCGCGGGTCTGGAACGACACGGCGACCTTCAGGATCGTCCCTATCGGCGACGACTCTGAGCAGTTCCGTGTCGGGATGCTTCTGGCGCGTGGCGATACAAGTACGGAGTCGTTGTCCCTGAGACATCCAACTCCTTACGTTGCGCCGCCACTATTACTACGCCACAGCATTCCTGCATGTGGGCCGTTGTCTAGTCTACGCGAAAACGGGCCAAACCTTTAATTCCGGCGCGGTTTAGTCTCGTGCAGCGTCGGAGTGAATATCAATCTTCCATCCGGTCAGACGTGCTGCAAGGCGGGCGTTCTGGCCTTCCTTGCCAATAGCCAACGAAAGCTGGTAGTCGGGCACGGTAACCTTGGCCACCTGCGCCTCTTGATCCAGGACCTCCACGCGGACAACCTTGGAGGGCGCTAGGGCATTGCCCACGTAAACGGCAGGATCCTCGTTGAAATCGATAATGTCGATCTTCTCGCCGCCGATTTCACGCATGATATTGCTCACGCGCGCACCTTTCGGACCAATGCAAGCTCCCTTGGCGTTGAGACCCTTGGCGTGCCCCACAACAGAGACCTTGGAACGGTGTCCAGCTTCGCGGGCGATGGCGATAAGCTCTACGGCGCCGTCAGCAACTTCTGGAATCTCAAGCTCGAAGAGGCCTCGTACCAGTTCTGGGTGCGTACGCGACAACGTGATCTGAACCTTGGCACCGTTTCGGTTAACACCCACGACATAGGCCTTCACGCGGTCACCGTGCTCGAGTTTCTCGCCCGGTAGCTGTTCGGCCGGCAGCAAAATAGCATCCTGCGAATCATGCTCGGTACCCAACTGCACCACAACGACGCCTCGTTTATTAGCGTGAATATCGCGCTGGACCACGCCTGATACAACCGTTCCGATGAGCTCAGAATAGGAGTCGTAGGTGCGCTCTGCCTCATCCTCGCGCAGCTTGCGCAGGATGGCATCACGTACTGCCTGAGCACCAATGCGGCCGAAATTCTCCGGGGTGTCATCGAATTCGCTGATGACCTCACCAGTCTCCGGATCGCTCTCGGTGACGATGACCGCCACAGCGCCGGTATCAGCATCGATGTCCACGCGGGACTTCGTGCCGGCTGCCTTAGTCTCGGCAGACTCAGTACGGTAATCCAGGTAGGAATACAAAAGGGCACCCGCGATGGCTTCGAGCAGGTCCTTGACGGGGACGCCACGCTCGCGCTGAATCGTACGAAGTGCCTCTAGGTCGATATTCACTTATTAATCCTCTCGGGTTGCCGAGTTCTGCTCGGCGAAGTCAAACGTCTGCATAGCCGCCTCCAGCTCCTGTGCTGAAGGTTGAGCAAATTCAATTTCTACCACTGCACGGGTGAGGTTTTCCAATCGCTGAATCTGGTACTGCACCTCCTTCTTCACAGTCGTGATGAGCGCCACTGATTCCCCATCCTCCGATACGGCGCCGATGCGGGCGACGTGGGTGGTATCGGGGGCGTCGACAAGAGCAAAGCCCACAAGGCGCTGACGGTTACGGCGCCAGTGCCGCGCGGCGGTAAGTGGGAAATCCACGCCTGGAGTCGAGACCTCAAGGGTGTAGCCAGCACCAAAGCTGAGCTCGCCTGCATCTTCCTTCGCATCGAACAACGCAGAGATTTCCTGCGACAATTCCTCAATGACATCGGAGCTGGGTCGCTCGTCACCGTCGACGCGGATGATGACCTGTGATTTCTTTCCCGCACGTGTGGTCTTCACGTCCTCAACGTCGAGGCCCCGGGACGCAGCGACCGGTTGCAGGATGTCAGTAAGTTGAGCGGGTGTTGGGAATGCCATGCGCTCTAGACTAGGCCACACGGGTAGGGTCTATCGCGTGAACCGCCGAGTAGTAGTACCTGCCTTGTTCCTCTGTGCCGCGCCGTGGCTAAGTGGCTGCCAAGCCACCGATGCCATCGTGGATTATTTTGGACCGCGCGCTGACCCCGCCTTAGCCTCCCTGGCGCAGGCAGCACGTGCTGATTCTGAAGCACTGAAGGAGATCGATGCCGATGCCGCGTCGCTTCGTGCACAGCAGGCTGAGGAGCTCTACGCGGAAATTGAGCGTCTGTGTGGCCGCAATGAGGAAGGCAAAGCCCCACGCTCCTGCGAGGTCGACCACGATACTGAGCCGCGGGAGGCTTCCGATGTTGCGGCCGTGCTTGGCGACGCCTCCGCCGCCACCGAAGAGCAGATCGACCATGTCGCATCCGAGTCCCGAGCACTCGTCGTGGCTCAGGCCATTGCGCTCGAATCCTGGAATGGGGAGGAACCGGGTGATACGCCCGAGCTCACCACCGCGGAGCAGGATCAGGCAGCGGAGCTACTCGAATGGGAATACCAGCAGGTATATGCCCTTGACTTTGCTCGCTCTTATGTCACTGCCGATCTGGAGGAAACCATTGACGAGCGCCTCTCCCTGCATGAGCACCGAATCCTGCTTCTGCAGGCGGCTCTCGCGCAGCTCGGCACGGTGCCCCAGTCAGCCGCTGCCTATGACTCCCCCACCGATGGACTACCGAATGATGCCGACTCCGCTCGTTCCTTCATCGACGAGGTAGCCCACAATGACACGTTGAAATGGACCGATGCCGCGACGCACGCCGCGGCAGCATCGGAGAGCGACAGCGAGGCTGAAGCCACCGCTGCATGGCGGCGATGGCTCATAGCGGTGGCTGCTCAATCGCACCGCCTTCACGCTGCTTAGCCGCGGATGAGCTCGGTGAGGGTATCCACGATCTCGTCAGCCGGTACCTCGCGGGTCTCTCCACCGCGGATGCGCAGCTCAATGATGCCGTCGGCGAAGGAGCGACCAAGGATTGCAATAAAGGGCATGCCGAGTAGTTCGGCGTCCTTGAACTTCACGCCTGGGGAGACCTTAGGGCGATCGTCGAAAAGCACCTCGATGCCCGCACGGTCCAAGTCCTCCACAAGCTTCTGACCGGCTTCCATGGCGGCAGCGTCCTTATTAGCCACAGCCACATGCACCTGGTACGGAGCTACGGCCACAGGCCAGTTGAGGCCCTTCTCATCGTGGCGCTGCTCCGCCAAGACAGCGAGCATGCGGGTCACGCCAATGCCGTAGGAACCCATAGTGGGAACAGCGCGCTTGCCATTCTCATCGAGGATCTGCACGTCAAAGGCTTCGGTGTACTTGCGACCCAACTGGAAAATGTGGCCCAGCTCAATGCCGCGCTCCAGGGTCAGCGTGCCCTGGCCATTCAGGGCAGGGTCGCCTTCCTTAACCTCGGCGGCCTCAATGAACTCATCCACGGTGAAATCACGGCCGGCCACCAAACCGACGACGTGACGCTGCGGGGCATCCGCGCCCGTAATCCACGAGGTTCCGGAGACAACGCGCGGGTCGGCATAAACCTTCACGTCGTGAGCGTTAAGCGCACGCGGACCGACGTAGCCCTTGACCAGGAAGGAATTCTTCTTGAAGTCTTCCTCCCCTGCGAGCTCGAACTCAGCCGGTTCCAGTGACGCTTCGAGGCGCTTCTCATCGAGACCGCGGTCTCCCGGAATGAGCACAGCGGCGAGCTCCCATTCCTTCTCTTCCTCCGTGGCCGCGGGACCGGCTACCTTGATCATCATGCACTTGAGGGTGTCCGCTGCGGTGACCTCGTGGTCGTCGACAGTAATGCCGGCACCCTGAGCCCACTCCACCAGAGACTCAATGGTCTCGGATTTCGGAGTCTCGTGCTCCTGGGCCTCCGGCAGACCCTCGAAGGGGATTTCTTCCGGCGCCTGGGTGACTACGGCTTCCACGTTGGCGGCGTAGTCGCCTTCAGTAGAGCGAACGAAGGTATCCTCGCCCACCTCGGACACGGCGAGGAATTCCTCGGAGGCCGAGCCACCCATAGCACCAGAGGTGGCCTTACAGATCGCGTAATCGATCTCTAGTCGGTCGAAGATGTTTTGGTAGGCCTTGCGGTGGCGGGCATAAGACTCATCGAGCCCCTCGTCCGTCATGTCGAAGGAATAGGAATCCTTCATGGTGAACTCGCGGCCGCGCAGCACGCCGGCGCGCGGGCGCTCCTCATCGCGGTACTTCGTCTGAATCTGGTAGAGCGTGACTGGGAAATCCTTGTAGGAGGAGTACATATCCTTCACCGCGGTGGTGAACATCTCTTCGTGGGTCGGGCCCAGCAGCATGTCGGCGCCCTTGCGGTCCTTGAGTCGGAAGAGATTATCGCCGTATTCCGTCCAGCGGTTTGATTCCTCATAAGGATCGCGCGGCAGCAGCGCCGGGAAGAGAACTTCTTGGCCGCCAATGGCGTTCATCTCCTGGCGGATAACGTCCTCAATCTTGCGCATGGCGCGAAGACCAAGCGGCAGCCACGTGTACACGCCCGGCGCGACGCGGCGCACGTAACCTGCACGGACGAGAAGCTTGTGGCTGGGTACTTCGGCATCAGCCGGATCCTCACGAAGAGTGCGGAGGAAAAGCTCAGAAAGACGTGTAATCATGGTTGTTCAGTCTACATCGCTAGCATGTAGCCATGCTGATCATCCTCCCTCCATCTGAGACAAAGGCCCACGGCGGCAACGGCGCTGCCCTCAACTGGGATGGGCTCTCCTTCCCAGCACTCAATCCCACTCGGCGCGACATTGCCGCAGAGCTTCAGTCTCTCGACCTTGATGAAGCCCTCGAGGTACTGAAGATTTCGGAGAAATTGCGCGCGGAGGCCGAGTCCAACCACCAGTTGGAATCCTCGCCCACCATGCCTGCACTGGAGCGCTTTACCGGCGTGCTGTACGACGCCCTCGATGCCCCTTCCCTTCCCCCAGAAGCGCGGCGCTACCTCGCGGTAGGCGATGCCTTATTTGGTCTGGTACACGCCGATGACCTCATCCCGCACTACCGGCTCTCCGGTGGCACGAAATTGGGTGGGAGGACTCTCAAGTCACGGTGGGGTACTGCCATTAGCGACGAGCTGCGCGCGCTTGCCGCCGAGGAACTGGTCATCGACATGCGTTCTGGCACCTACCAGCAGCTGGGCAAGCTCAAGGAGGCCGCTACAGTCCGGGTGGAGTCTCTCCAAGAAGACGGCTCACGCAAGGTGGTCTCCCACTTCAACAAGCACTACAAGGGGCAACTCGCTCGAGTACTCGCGCTCCACGGCAGCGAGGTGGAGTCCATCGACGATGCGGCACGGGTTGCTGAGGCTGCTGGTATGAGCACTGAGCTTCGTGGCAGTGAGCTAGTCCTCGTGGTCTGACTTATCCATTTATCCATTTATCCAGCCCCTGCAATTTATCCATTTATCCATTTATCCATTTATCCAGCTGGGGTATCATTGGCCACATGACTGGAAACCCGTTTCGTCCTACATTCGGCGCCAGCCCCCTAAAATGGGCTGGCCGCAACGCGGTGCTCGATGACTTTCGAGCAGGGCTCAATGGCGGCGTGGGAAACCCAAATCGCGCCATGCTCATCAGCGGCCACCGCGGGATGGGAAAAACTGTTTTGCTTACTGAACTCGAGGATATCGCCGCACAGCAGGGTTGGGTCATCATCAGAGTGAGCGGACGCAGCGACGCTATCAAGGAACTTGTCGAATCCATTATTCCCTCCAAAATCCAAGAACTTACTTCCCCTTCAACTCGCCGTATCAAAGAAATTCGTATCGCAGGCGTCGGCGGTATAGGCACCGAAGAAACGAGTGTTCCACCAGTGCCAACGCTCGAATCGAAGCTCAGAGAACTATCCGGCCACCTTCATGAAAGCGGCATCCTCATCACTATGGACGAGGTTCAAGACGCTGATCCATCAGATCTCGAGCGCATCGCCGTAGCCTTTCAGCACCTCGTACGTGACGAATTCACCGTGGCTATAGTCATGGCGGGTCTCACTGCTGGCGTGGACCAACTCTTACACTTGCCCGGAACTACATTTTTGCGCCGCGCCCGACGTTTCCGACTAGGACCAGTAAACTCTCCTGCAACGCTTGCCGCATTCACGGACACTTCTGCCCTTACGCATATCCACTTCGATGCCGACGCAGCTGTAACCGCCTCCAACGCCAGCCACGGCTACCCTTTCCTCATCCAGCTCATTGGCTATCTAGCGTGGAAGTCAGCAGCAGCTGCCAACCATGCTGTGATCACCACAGCGACGGTGAAGGATATTATCCCTGAAGCAGTCTCGATGATGGGCGAGCAAGTTCATGACCCCGCAGTACGCGCACTAACACCTCGGCAAATGGACTATCTTTACGCTTTAGCACGCGTGGCAGACAACGCGGGGGAAGCCCTATCCCGAGCGGTGGCTGAAGAATTGGAGTCTTCAACGACGTCGACTAGCGAAGTGAGGGCTCGACTCCTAGAACAAGGGCTTATCGATGCTCCTCGCCACGGCACGGTCGCACTGGGGCTGCCCTATCTGCGTGAGTATTTAAGCTCTGGTGGTGAGCAAACGCTCGTAGATTGACGCGCTACACCAACGGGTTATAGCGCAGACTGTTGCGCTTAAGCTCGCACTCCGTGGCAATGGCGATGCCGGAAGCGATTTCGCCTCGTTCGCGCAGGCGGAAAAGCGCATCCACGACGCGGTCACGCAGACCCCATGGATCGATGGTGTTGATATAGACCTTGGTGCCGCCCTCAAATCCGGCGAGTGTGGATACACGTAGCTTGATCATGACGCGCCACGGCTGCGGCAAGTCCACACTGGGTGGGCGGTGGTGCCACTCTTCGTTGCAGGCCACGTCTGGTCCGACTGCCGCATGCGCGGCGTGTATGAGATCCGACATGCCGCGAACCTCACCTGGGGTTTGTTCCCATGGCTCACAGCGCGGCGACTTGGAAAATATTTCCAAAGTGGGATAGCGGTGCCCAAAACCAGCGAAGAGCACTGCATACTCATTTTCTGCGATTACGAGATTGCGTTTGGCGGCGTAGCCTACTGCCCAGTCGTTGTACATGTTTGGGTGCCCGCGCAAGATGGCGTTCTCCTGGTTAGCAGCCATACCCAGGGCGTCGATAGCCACGAGCTGCTTGTGCAGGTGGTCAAAGGACGCGCCTGCGGGAGCTAACCAGTTTTGGAAGACAGCCACGTAGGCAGCGTAACGGTTACGTTGGTAAAGCTCACGGGTCGAATCAGCGGTGAAGGTCGTGAGCAAGAAATGTTCATCGGGGCTCAGCGTGCCCGAGGAGGCCAGCTGGCTATCGTTCGTGGCGCCGTCGACGAAGTGGCGCGAGCCGATAATGACGTCGTGGCAGCCGCCAAAGAAGCCGTCGGCGAGGGCGAGGAGGGATTCGTCGTCAAGCTCTGCGTCCTTTCCCGCCGCCGTGAGTTTTGTGCGCACGACGTTCAGCACGTGCGCACGCCCGGCCTCATCGGCCTCATAGCGTTCTTTGTGTCGTGCCAAATCGTCACCCATGGTGAAACCATAATTGTCATGCCAATAGTCGTAGGAGACGATTTCAAACAAGTTCGGAACTCGTCTGAAGGCTGGACGTGAACTATCGAGCTCGTGCGGCAAAAGGCCGCGCTGGATCTCCCCTGAGGAAAGGATGCGGGACTTCTCAGGTGGGGTATCCAGCATGCGACCAGAGCAGAAGGCACAGGTCTGAGAGTAAGCGTCAGCACCTAGCGGCTGTGGGTCTTTTGCGGGGCGCGCGAGCGGGCGGTTACCGCGACCTGGCACCGTCCACACCTCGGTTCCGGAAAAGGGATTGACCTGTTTTACGGTGCCATCCGCCATGGTCTGGATTGGCTCGACGCGGCTAAAGAGTGCTTGGCTCATGCAGCCCAGCGTAGACCCCCACACATATCCATGCGACTAGACTGAGAGCCTATGCAGCACCGATTCTTCGAAGTAGATGTCTTTGCCACCGGTCCATTCAGCGGTAACCCGTTGGCCGTCGTTGCCGATGCTGATGGCCTCAGTACCGAAGAGATGCAGCGCATCGCGCACTGGACCAACTTCTCAGAAACCACCTTTCTGTGCTCGCCCACCGATCCGGCTGCCGATTACCTTGTCAGGATCTTCACTCCCTATGAGGAATTCCCTTTTGCTGGCCACCCCACGCTGGGTAGCGCACGCGTCGCGGCGGAGCTCTCCGGCAAGAGTGGAACTTTGGTACAGGAATGCGGAGTGGGCCTGGTGACTGTTCGCCAGGAGGAAGGCCGCTTTGCCTTCGCTACCCCACCTCTCGTGCGCGAGGGAACGTTGTCAGAAGTGGAGCTAGCTGAAGCAGTGTCGGCCCTGGGTATCTCCCCAGACGAGGTGGTTGATTCTGGATGGGTCGACAACGGCCCTGGTTGGCGCCTTGTCCAACTCGGCTCCGCTGATGCCGTGCGCGCTCTTAACCCCACGCCGACCCCAGGCGTCAAGGTTGGTGTCGTGGGGCTTAGCTCCAGCACTGATAAGGCCGAGGGCCCAGCCTATGAGGTCCGCGCCATCAATGCACAATTCGAAGACCCCGTCACCGGTTCCTTCAACGGCGGTGCAGCGCAGTTCTTGCGCGCGAAGGACGCCGTTCCCGCGCAGTACACGGCGGCCCAAGGAAGCAAGGTCGGCCGCGATGGCCGCGTCTTCATCGAGGATGACGGCACAAATATCTGGGTCGGTGGCGAAGCCCACGTGCGGGTGCGCGGAACACTGGAGTCCTAGAATGCCTGACTCGATTCTCCCTTTTGAGCTCCATCATGACTTCGCCGCTCACCTGCCCAGCATGGTTGCCGCTGCCCGCGGCGAAGAACAGCCGGCAGCACGACTCATAGCCCTCAATGAGGAGCTCGCCGTCGAGCTGGGTCTCGACCCCGACTGGCTGCGTAGCGAACAGGGCCTCGAGTTCCTTCTTGGGCACGGTCCCGACACTCCCCATGCCATGGCCTATGCTGGCTTCCAGTTTGGCCAGTACAACCCTTCCATGGGTGATGGCCGCGCGCTTCTTCTCGGTGAAATCAGCGGGCCCACCGCCCCGCAGAACCCAACCGGCCTCTGGGACCTCCATGCCAAAGGAACCGGCGTTACCCCTTATTCGCGCTACGGTTCCGACGGCCGCGGCACCCTGCGCTCCATGTTGCGCGAGTACCTTTTCTCTGAAGCTATGCATGCGCTCGGTGTGCAAACGACGCGGTCATTAGCTGTCATTGCCACTGGGCGGCCCATCCAGCGCCAGACTGTTGAGGAAGCCGGCGTACTCGTGCGTGTCGCATCAAGCCACATTCGCGTCGGCTCCTTCCACTTCGCTGCCCACTCACAGCAGCCAGGATTGCTGAAAAAGCTCGCGGATTACACAATTGAACGCCACTACCTCGGTGTGGATTATCGTGAACTCTTCACTCGCGTCATGGATGCGCAAGCAGCCACCGTGGCTAGTTGGATGCAGTTAGGCTTCATCCACGGTGTCATGAATACCGATAACACCACGCTATCTGGTGAAACTATCGACTATGGCCCCTGCGCCTTCATCGAAAACTATGACCTTAACGAGTGTTTTAGTTCCATTGATACGCAGGGCCGCTATCGTTTCGGCCGCCAGCCGGACATGGTGGGATGGAATTTGGCGCGTCTGGCGGAGTCACTGCTGCCGCTTGTCGACGCCTCCCCAGACACCGCCCTCACCTGGGCGCAGGAGGCTATCAACTCCTTTGGAGAGCGCTATGAACAGGCACGCTTTAAGGAGGTGTCACAACGGTTGCAGCTGCCGGAAGAGCTTTACGCCGACTACACCGCTGCACTCACAACCGCTGGCCCAGATCTCACGCGTGCTCACCGCGCACTCGTGACGGCCGCCGCTGGAGACCGCACAGAAGCATACGGACTCTTTGGGGACGAGGAGTTCGTCGATCGTTACTGCGCTAGCGCCCCCGATGTCTCAACGCTCGAAAGCCGCGTTCCACGCGTGATTCCCCGCCCGCGATTCGTGGAAGAAGCACTCGCTGACCGGGCCGAGCTTGCTCGCTTCTACCACGCCGCAACCCATCCCTACAACGCAGCACCTGAGTATGAAAAGCCTGGCGGAACCGAGGGCTACCTGACTTTCTGCGGCACATAGAAAAGCACCGACGCCCCGAGGTCTCCGCAGGAAAGGGAACGGAGTCTCGGGGCGCCGGTGCGTCTCTATCTCTCACTGCCACGCTCCCAGTCGGTTTCTCAGGCCGACTGCCCCGCGTGGCTGGGGTTCTCTCTATCTCTCGCATGCGCTCTCTCAAACGCACAACATAAGTATGGAGCTTGAGCCTTGAGGAAGCGTTCCATCGCACTGAACGCTTCCTGCGAGTTACTGAGAGTTGGCTGGATACCTACTTCTGCTCAAGCTGCAGAGTCTTCTGGGTGTACTCCCACATCTCGTTGTAGAGCTTCTTATCCTTGGAGAGCTTGATGCCATAGGACGGGATCATTTCTTGAATCTTGTCGCCCCACTGGATCATGTGCTCACCGAAGCAACGCTCGAGCAGTTCCACCATCACGGCCGGCGTAATCGAGGCACCCGGGGATGCGCCGAGCAAACCAGCGATATTGCCCTCCGGGTTGTTGATGAGGGTGGTGCCGAACTCGAGGGAGCCGAACTGCGGTGCACCGGCAGGCTTAATAACCTGAACGCGCTGACCGGCGATGACGGTCTCCCAATCGTTCGGATCGGCATTCGGGACATATTCCTTGAGGGTCTCGACGCGCTTGTCGAAATCCTTAAGGACCTCAGAGATGAGGTACTTCGTCAAACCGAACTCTTGGGCGGCAACACCGAGGTAGGAGGTCAGGTTGTCCGGACGGATGGACTTGAACAGGTCCAGGTAGGAGCCCTTCTTGAGGAACTTCGGGGACCAGCCGCCATACGGGCCGAACAGCAGGCCCTTTTCGCCGTCGATAACACGGGTGTCCAAGTGCGGCACAGACATCGGCGGAGCACCAACAGCAGCCTTGCCGTAAACCTTAGCGTTGTGCTGCTCCACCAACTCCGGGTTCTTGGAACGCAGCCACAGGCCAGACACTGGGAAACCAGCGAAGCCGGAGACCTCACGAACACCGGCCTTGCGCAGCAGATCCAATGCGTAACCACCAGCGCCTACGAAGACGAACTTGGCGTGGACGGCCTCGTAGTCACCGGTGTGCAGGTTCTTGGCGGTCACGCGCCACTTCGAGCCATCACGCTTAATGTCCACAACTTCGTGACCGTAGCGGATCTCAGTGCCAGCGGCCTTCGCTGCGGTGAAGAATTGCTTGGCCAGTGCGCCAAAGTTGACGTCGGTACCAGCATCAGTCCACGAAATAGCCACCTTTTGGGCATTGAAGTCACGGCCCTCAGACATGAGCGGCAGCATCTCCTGGAAGGTGGCATCATCATCACTGAACTGCATGTTCGGGAACATGTGGTTGTCCTTGAGCGCATCGAAGCGGCGCTTGAGGTAATCCACCTGAATGGAGCCCTGCGCGAAGGACACATGCGGAACCTGGTTGATGAACGCACGCGGGTCCGTAAGGATGCCGTTATTGAGCTGGTGGGACCAGAACTGGCGAGAAATCTGGAACTTCTCGTTAATGTTCATAGCCTTGGAAACGTCAATGCGGCCGTTCTTCTCCGGGGTGTAGTTCAACTCGCACAGTGCAGAGTGACCGGTACCAGCATTGTTCCACGGGGAGGAAGACTCAAGCGCAGGACCATCGAGGCGCTCAAAAATCATCTGGGTCCAGCTCGGCTCAAGTTCACGGAGCATGGCACCAAGGGTGGCGCTCATAATACCCGCACCGATGAGGGCAACCTCAACCTCGTCTACTACTTGTGCTGTCTTCTTGTCGGAGGACACTGTGCTTATTACCTCTTTGAGTTGATGTATTCGATGTGGTCAAGTGCCCTGTGCAGGAACTACACAGGGCGGGGTGAGAAAGCGCTCGACGATGCTAGAAACCAAGCTGGCACGCAGGTCCACACGTGGTAGACCCGTCAAGCATTACCTTCACCTTACGCCCCTTATGATGAAATAGGCATTCCATAAGGAAGAAATGCCCGATCCGCTGCGAGTTACCCCTTTTGTGGTGCAAGCCATAAGCCTTCGCGGACACAGCCCACAGCACCAGGTTAGTTTCACACCCTATTATGTGGGCCATGACTATTAATAATTGCGCATGGACCGACGACATTCTCGGCCCGGAATTCCAATCCACCCCACTTGAGCTTGGCGCCGACCCCGATGGTGAGGGGGACGTGCGCGCCACGCTGGTGCGCTACTGCCCCGGCGGCGAGGAATCTGCCGCTCACGATGATCGCCCCGCCATCGTGTGGGTTCACGGCATGACGGATTACTTCTTCCATACCCACGTCGCGGAATACTTCTACGAGCTGGGTTATGCCTTTTATGCTGTGGATCTGCGCAAGTGCGGCCGCTCCCGGCAGGAGGGCCAAACCTGGCACTACATTAGTGACCTCCGGTATTACGATGCCGACCTGAACGCGGCGCTCGATGCCCTCCCCAACCCCTCCGTGGTCATCCTGGGCCACTCGACTGCAGGCACGATTGTCGCCTTGTGGCTCGACCGACTGCGCCGTACTGACTCCGCGCGGTTCGCACGTATTGCGGGCGTTATTCTCAATAGCCCTTGGTTGGCCATGATGGGAATTTCGGATACTGCCTACGAAGCTGCCAAGCACGTGGTTTACGCCGGCGCGAAAATTGCTCCGCGATTCGCCATTCCCGGCGACGACCTCACTGCGTATGGCGAATCGGTACATGCGAGCCACCATGGCGACTGGGACTATGACCTGACGCTGAAGCCCCTAGGCGGGCACGAGAAATACCTCGGCTGGCTGGCAGCCGTCTTCCGTGGCTTCGACGCTATTCACTCAGGCCACGTCAACATTGGCGTGCCGCTGCTGACGATGACCTCTCATAGGTCGGAGTTGGGCAAGGAGTATTCGGAATCGTCGAATACGGCAGACACGGTCGTCGACAAGCGCCAGAGCCAGCGCTGGGCCAAGGAACTGAGCCCCCATTACTCCCTCCACGTGGTCCGCAACGGCCGTCACGACCTCTTCCTCTCCCAGCCCGAGCCGCTTGACGACGCCCTCTCCGCCTCCGCCGAGTGGCTGCGCACCGTCGTGCCAGCTGAGTAGTGAGCGGTTGCCTAGAATGGCTCCATGACTTCCGCACAACACTTCGACCTCGTCATCATCGGTACCGGATCGGGAAATTCCATCCCTTCTCCAGAATTTGATGACAAGAGCATTGCCATCATCGAGAAGGGAACCTTCGGCGGCACCTGCCTCAATGTAGGCTGTATTCCCACCAAAATGTACGTGTACGCTGCCGACGTGGCTCTTGCCGCACGTGACAGCGAGCGCCTCGGGGTCAGCGCGCATGTGGACTCCGTGGATTGGGACGCTATTGTCTCCCGCGTCTTCCACAACCGCATCGACCAGATTGCCCAAGGCGGCGAGGCCTACCGTCGTGGCGAGGAGACCCCTAATATTACGGTCTTTGACCAACATGCCCGGTTTATTGGCCCGAAGACGCTGCGCTGCGGCGAGGACATTATTACTGGCGATCAGATTGTCATTGCTACCGGTTCGCGCCCAGTTCTCCCTGAGCCCTACGCCAGCGCCGATGTCCCCGTTCACACCAACGAGGACATTATGCGTTTGGAGAAGCAGCCGCAGAGCCTCATCGTTGTGGGCGGCGGATATATCGCCATGGAGTTTGCCCACGTCTTCGATGGCTTGGGCACCAAGGTCACCGTGATCAACCGTTCTGAAAAGCTCCTGCGCTTCCTAGATGAGGATCTGAGCACGCGGTTCAATGACATCGCCCGTAAGCGTTTCGACGTCCACATCGGCACCGGCACCGCTCTCGAATCTACAGAGAACGGCGTGCAACTTACGCTTGATAACGGCACCGTTCTAGAGGCAGAGGCCATTCTCGTCGCCACCGGTCGAAAGCCCAATGGTGACCAGATGGATCTGTCTACCAGCGGTATCGATATGCATGAGGATGGGCGCATTAAGGTCGATGACTTCGGCCGCACCACGTGCGACGGCGTGTGGGCACTAGGTGATGTTTCCTCGCCCTACATGCTCAAGCACGTCGCTAATGCTGAACAGCGCGCAGTGCAGCACAACCTCCTTCACCCAGAGGACCTGCACTCCATGCCGCACGAGCACGTTCCCTCCGCCATCTTTACCCATCCGCAGATAGCCACGGTCGGCCTTACTGAGGCCCAGGCACGCGACGAGGGCTTTGACATCGCCGTCAAGGTCCAAAATTTCGGGGATGTCGCTTATGGCTGGGCCATGGAGGACTCCACGGGAGTCTGCAAGCTCGTGGCTGACCGGGCGACCGGAAAGCTTCTTGGCGCGCACCTCATGGGCCCGCAGGCCTCTACGCTTATCCAGCAACTTATTACTGCAATGGCTTATGACATCGATCTGCGCAACTTTGCTCGCTCGCAGTATTGGATCCATCCGG
Source organism: Corynebacterium sp. MSK218 (assembly GCF_030232655.1). Taxonomy (NCBI): domain Bacteria; kingdom Bacillati; phylum Actinomycetota; class Actinomycetes; order Mycobacteriales; family Corynebacteriaceae; genus Corynebacterium; species Corynebacterium sp. MSK218. The sequence goes on along the minus strand of NZ_JASPGN010000014.1, from coordinate 43,544 downwards.
CTCTACCAGAAGTCGTGGAAAATGCTGTTTTAGGTCTGGAATGGTAATTAGATTCACGGATGTGACGCATTTCACTTTTTATGCAGCGCCGCCCAGTACAATTGACTAAACCGCACCGTACGACACTCTTTACACGGACAACATCTCACAGCTCGCATCCAGCTGCCTACTTATTTCGGGGGTAGTTGCCCCGCGAAGGAGTAGGAATATCACAACTGGCGTGCATTTTGAGTGGCCGTTGGCTACGTTTTATACAGACACCGGAACGAGTCGATGCTCTCACCGGCTCAGTGTGTTTTGGGGATACCAAACTAATCCCTATCCCAGTGAATCGAGGCTCCTCCGCTTGGAGGCCTTGCACGTACGACATTAAGGACATTTGATATGCGTATCCGCAATGCAGCCCTCGCCGGCGCTACCGCTCTCGCAGTTGCCTTCGGCGGCACCACCGTTGCTACCGCAGCCACCTTCGACGGCTCCAACACCACCGAAGCTATCAACGACGCTGAGTCTGGTCAGCCTTACGACAAGCCGGAGGGCTCCCTGTCTTCCAAGGTTGGCGGCTGGTTCAACATCGACGAGGACGACAACATCGGCACCGAGGCTGACGGCCGTGCCATCTTTGGTTCCTCCAAGTCTGAGCACTGCGATGAGGGCGAAGCTGGTGAGTGCACCACCATCGGCGACCAGCCGACTTGGGCCAAGACCTTCTACGGCGTTGGCGTTGCCAGCGCCGTCGCTTCCATCGCCGGCCTCATCGGCGTGGTCTACAACTTCTTCGTCCACGGCCCGTCCTTCTAAGACGCCCCACTCACACTTTCCGAAAGGCTTAAACTTCATGCGTAACTTCCGCACCGCCGCTGTTGCTGCTGCAACCGCCGCTTCCGTTGCTTTCGCTGGCACCTCCGTTGCTTTCGCTGCTGACAACAACTCCGAGGAAACCTCCCTCTCCTCTGAGCTGTCCTCCGCAAACGAGAAGGTCAAGGAGGACGACAGCGACGCTACCCTGTCCTCCAAGTGGGGCGACGCTACCGGCGCTGACAAGAAGGTCGCCGGCGCCGACCTCCTCGGCGAGAACACCGCTGATGACACCACCAACCAGACCTGGGCTAAGGCTTGGCGCGAGGGCACCTACGCTGCTATCGGTACCGCTATTGCAGGCGCTCTCTTCGCTGCCTACAACTTCGCTGTGTACAACCACATCGTTCCGGCACACGTTCTGGATCCGTTCTTCCGCCGCTAATTCTTTAGCGCCGTAAAAAGCGCCCCACTCCATTCCGGAGCGGGGCGCTTTTGCTCTTCAAGGCCCAAAGTAAGGGCCCTAACTTACGCAGATCTTGCACCCGCCGCCAAGATCTGGCGGATCAGCGTCAGTTAGGGCCCTTGGGCTACTTAGTTGGTGTGGTGTGCGACCAACTAGTCAAGCTCACCCGGCAAGGTGAGGATTTCATTGCCGTCCTCAGTGATGACGATGGTGTGCTCAAACTGTGCCGTGAACTTGCCATCAGTGTTCTGCACGGTCCAACCGTTGTCCCAGATTTCATAGTCGAGGGAGCCAAGGTTAATCATCGGCTCAATCGTCAGGGTCATGCCCGGCTCCAGGACGTCGCGGTAGGTCATAGAGTCGTAGTGCAGGACGACGAGTCCATTGTGGAAGGTTGGGCCCACACCGTGGCCAGTAAAGTCCGTCACCACGTTGTACCCAAAGCGCTTGGCGTAGGACTCGATAACGCGGCCAATGACGTTAATCTCACGGCCTGCCTTCGCCACCTTGATGCCGCGCATCATTGCTTCCTTGGTACGCTCCACCAGCAGCTTGTGCTCCTCAGAAACGTTGCCAGCCAAGAAAGTGGCGTTCGTATCACCATGGACGCCGTTCTTGAAAGCGGTGACGTCAATATTGACGATGTCACCGTCTTCAATCACCGTGGTATCCGGGATACCGTGGCACACAATCTCGTTGAGGGACACACAGCACGACTTCGGGAAACCCAAGTAGCCCAGTGTGGAGGGGTAAGCACCGTGGTCACACATGTACTCGTGGGCCACGCGGTCCACCTCATCCGTGGTAACACCAGGTGCTACGGCCTTACCGGCTTCTTGGAGGGCGTTGGCAGCAATGCGGGATGCCTCACGCATGGCTTCGATGACCTCCGGGGTCTGGATGAAGGGCTCGCCTTGAGCCTCCTGCACCGTGTCCTTCCACACGTACTCAGGACGCTCGATGTCCTTCGGAACTGTGCGGATGGGAGTGTCTTTTTCTTGCTTCAGCTTCGCGCGCGTAGTCATGACTACCCATGGTAGCCCTCTGTCCTCAAGGCTCACAAAGGCGGCTGCTGTTCCTCGGCCACGGGTAAGTCGCCGTGGCCTTCAGCGCGATACTCATCAAGGCGCTGGAGGAAATTATCCGTGATATTGACCGAAATAGTTGAGCCACCGCCCAGCACAACCAGCGTGGCGAACGCGATGTCATCGTCACGGTATCCGGTGAACCACGCATGTGATCCTTCGTTGATTTCCGCCTCACCGGTCTTGCCATAGATAGTGCCCCCGGCTTGCATACCTGCAGCTGTACCGCCGACGACCACTTGGCGCATCATGTCGCGCACCTGATTAATCGTTTCTGGACTGGGCGGTTCGACTTGTTCAGAGGTTTTTGTCTTGTGGGACTCGATGAAGGTAGGCGTAGGCGTCTTGCCGGCCGCGACAGTAGAGGACACAAGCGCCATGCCAAAAGGAGAGGCAAGGTCAAGGCCCTGACCGTAACCGGCCTCAGTACGGTCCAGAGGCGTCTCCCCTTCTGGAATGGAACCCGTCACCGTCGACAAGCCAGGAATCTCGTAGTCGATGCCCAAACCAAATTGCTTGCTAATCCTCTGCAGTTCACCTTTGTCCATGTTCGTTGAAATCTCAGCAAATGTGGTGTTGCAGGATTGAGCAAAAGCTTCGCGCAGCGTTACAGAACCCAGCGAGAACCCGTTGTAGTTCGTCACGATGCGCCCGTACAGGTCCTTGGTTCCGGGACACGACACGATGGAATCGGGGTTGAGCCCGTGCTTGTCGACGCTCCCCGCGGCCGTAACAATCTTAAACCCCGAGCCCGGAGGGTACTGGCCCTGCAGGGCAATATCACCCTTCTTATCGGCTTCAGGAGTCTGGGCTACCGCGAGAATCTCGCCAGTCGATGGCCGCATGGCAACAATCATCGCTTCATACTCTGAGCGCAGATTAACTGCTTCTTGGGCCGCGCGCTGCACGTCGTAGTCCAGCGATACCTTAATGGACGGAGCGGCCTCAGGCTCGTGATATTCGACATCGGACAGCGCAGCACCATGTTCGTTCACCACGGACACAGACCATCCGTTAGTGCCGTTAACCTCTTCGGAGACCATGGAGCGAACACGGGCGAGAATATCTGGTGCGAGGCCAGTATCGCGGGTGATGAGTGCCGGTTCTTCGTTGAAACGAATGCCCTTCTGATTCTCCAACGCTGGGCGCACACGGCCTACCTGGGCATCAGTAAGCATGGCGACGGAGTAGGAGCCGTCGGCCTCTTCCATCTGCTTGGCAAGTTCGCCCGCGTCGACTTCGGGAATCGAGTCATCATCGCGGTGGGCTTGGCTCAACGCACTCGAAATCTTAGCCGCAACTGGGCGTACATCACCTGCCGTATCAGTATCGACGACCAACCGGTACTGCAGCCCCGGGGACATAAGCTCCACGCCATCAGAAGACACGACACCAGCCCGCTTCGGAGCAATAGAACGCAGCTCAAGGTGCTGGTGCGCACCCAAATCAGGATGCACAATGCTGGGCTGCCAGCGCACCGTCCATTCCTTGTCCTTGCGGGTCAAGGGCATGGACGTGTCATAGCGCAAGGTACGGTCACGCGGCAGGGTCCATGTCACGGAATAATGAGCGGTGGCGCGGGCATCCTCTTGTTCGACGCCAGTCAGCTCCACGTCGAGTCCCTCGGCTTGAAGGCCAGCAAAGGTGGCGTCGAGGGTTGAGGTGGCGGTCGAGGGATCGTCGATAAGCGCGGCGAGTTCCTCGTTGTTGCGGGTCTCCATGTCCTCGAGGAACTGCTCGGCCACAGGTTCCGCCGAGACCGGCTTCGGAGTGCAGGCAACCACCGAGGACGCCGCGATACTTACTGCGCCCAGCAGCGCCACCAACCTCTTCATGTTTGGGCAGTGTAGCAGGTGGAGGCGACACGACGGCCGCCCCACACCGCGAAAGGTGCTTACTGAGTGACGCGAACCTCAGCCTTGGCGCCCTCGACGGCTTCAAGGCCCTGCTCCTCTGCGAGGCGCATCGCTTCTTCAATGAGGGTTTCCACGATCTTGGACTCGGGCACGGTCTTGATGACCTCGCCCTTGACGAAGATCTGGCCCTTACCATTACCGGAGGCCACACCAAGATCGGCGTCGCGTGCCTCACCCGGCCCGTTCACCACGCAGCCCATGACGGCCACGCGCAGCGGGAACTCCATACCGTCAAGGCCCTCAGTCACCTCGTTGGCCAGCTTGTACACGTCTACCTGGGCACGGCCACACGACGGGCAGGAAACAATCTCCAGTTTGCGGGGGCGCAGGTTCAGCGACTGCAGAATCTGATCGCCGACCTTAATCTCCTCGACCGGGTCAGCGGACAGGGATACGCGGATAGTGTCACCGATGCCTTCCGCCAACAAAGCGCCGAAGGCAACAGAGGACTTGATGGTGCCCTGGAAGGCCGGGCCCGCCTCAGTGACACCGAGGTGCAGCGGATAGTCGCACTGAGCGGCCAGCTGGCGGTAAGCCTCCACCATGATGACAGGGTCATTGTGCTTAACGGAGATAGCGATGTCACCGTAGCCGTGCTCCTCAAAGAGGCTAGCTTCCCACAGAGCGGACTCGACAAGTGCCTCCGGGGTGGCCTTACCGTATTTGTCCATGATGCGCTTATCCAGCGAACCGGCATTCACGCCGATGCGAATCGGGATTCCTGCGTCACCGGCAGCTTTGGCTACTTCCTTGACGCGGCCATCAAATTCCTTGATGTTGCCCGGGTTGACGCGAACCGCTGCACATCCGGCGTCGATCGCAGCGAAGATGTACTTGGGTTGGAAGTGGATATCTGCAATAACTGGGATGGGAGACTTCTTCGCAATCGCTGGCAAGGCCTCAGCATCTACAGTCTTCGGGCAGGCAACACGAACAATGTCACAGCCGCTGGCGGTAAGTTGCGCGATCTGCTGCAGGGTGGCGTTGACGTCGTGCGTCTTCGTCGTCGTCATCGACTGCACCGAGATGGGGTGCTCTGAGCCCACGCCTACCTGGCCGACCATCAGCTGGCGCGTCTTACGGCGCGGCGCCAAGGTGGGAGGTGGGCCGTCAGGGATTCCAAGACCGATGGGGGTCGACATGTGCGCTCCTTGGATAATCGAGGTTTAACGCCCCCACTCTAGCACCGTGTGTGCTTAGCCAAAGAGGCGTACCGGGTTCACCACATCCGCGACGATGATGAGCGCACCCACCGCCATCAGAAGGAACGCAAGCACGTAAGTAATCGGCATGAGTCTGGTGTAGTCCGCCGGACCCTTCGGCTCCTTTCCCATGAGGCGGCGAATCCCGTCACGCAGCTTTTCGTACAGGATGACGGCGATGTGTCCACCGTCGAAGGGCGGAAGCGGGATGAGGTTGAACAAGGCAAGGAAGAAGTTCAGTGATGCCAGCATCATGAAGAAGGAGGACCACAGGCTTCGCTCCACGAGCTCGCCACCCACCCGCGAAGCACCGACGACAGACATCGGACCATTAACATCGCGTTCCTGTCCAAAGATGGAGGCGACCACGCCTGGGATTTTGGCTGGAAATTGTGCGATCCCTTGCACCGTGGCATCGAGCACGAAGCCGGTGTAGCGCGCCGTTGCCGGGAAGGCTTCTACAAAGGAGTAGGTCTCCACGATGTCAATGAGTTGGTTGGTCATGCCAATAGCTCCGACGCTAACGAGCTCACCTTCCGCGTTGAGGCGAGTTACCGTGTCGAGGGCGATGTCAAAGGAACGTGGAGAACCATCACGCTCCACTTCAAGTGTCACGGTCTCACCTGGATGCTGCAAAACGGTATCGCGCAGCTGCGCAAAGGAGTCCACAGCCTCGCCATTGAGGGCCAGCACGATATCGCCTGGTTCCACGCCCGCCTCCCCTGCTGGGCCCAAGCCTTGGCAGGGTTCGAGTTCACCATCGGCCTTTTGATCAGACGTACAGGATACTTCGCCCACGCGCGGGCGCACATCCGCATCCGGATTGGGCAAACCCGTAGTCATTGCGATGATGAGCAGGATAATAAAGCCTAAAAGCAAATTGACCGTGATGCCGCCAGCCAGCACGATGATGCGCTGCCACCACGGCTTCTTATACATGGCATGTGGTTCCTCTTCTTCAGTGAGGAACTCATCCTGGGCAGTCATACCCGCAATATCGCAGAACCCGCCCACGGGGAAAGCAGCAAGGCCATACTCGGTATGACCGCGGCTAAATGACGCCACTGTAGGGCCAAAGCCGATAAAGAAACGGCGCACACGCATACCGAAGGCGCGGGCAGTCAACATGTGTCCGGCCTCGTGTAGGGCGACTGTAATGCCGATTCCTAGAGCGAAAAGAATGATGCCCAGGACATTTGCCATAGGTGAAGGGGCTTTCTATCGAGCGAGCGAATCCACCAGCGCGTTCGCGCGGCGGCGGGCCTCGCCTTCCACGGCGAGGACGTCATCGACGGTAGAGGGTACACCAGCGAACTGCGTCGCTTCACCCAAGACGTGGCTAACAACGTCAACAATCTCCGGAAAGTGGATACGCCCCGCCAAAAAGGCAGCGGCTGCCTCCTCATTGGACGCGTTGTACACCGCGGCATGAGTACCGCCCGCGGCGGCCGCCTCGCGCGCTAACCGCACCGCAGGAAACGCGTCATCATCGAGGGGCTCAAAGCGCCAATCGTGAGCAGTCGAAAAGTCCAAGGCCGGTTGGGCACCCGGCACGCGGTGTGGCCAGTCCAGTGCCAAGGAGATAGGCAACTTCATCGACGGAGGGGAGCACTGCGCAATCGTGCAGCCATCCGTGAAGGTAGCCATGGAGTGCACAATGGATTGGGGGTGAACAGTGACCTCGATGCTCTCCGGTGGGACGTCGAAAAGCAGCGTCGCTTCAATCAGCTCAAGGCCCTTGTTGACCAGCGTGGCCGAGTTGAGCGTATTCATCTGCCCCATGGACCAGGTGGGGTGTTGGGCAGCTTGCTGCGGGGTAACCTCCCACATCTCTTCGCGCGTCCAGCCACGGAAGGGGCCACCCGAGGCGGTGAGTACGAGATGATCGAGCTCAGCGTCACTTCCTCCGCGCAGACACTGCGCCATGGCTGAGTGTTCAGAATCCACGGGCACGATCTGCCCCTCCGACGCCAACCTGGTAACAATTGATCCACCGGCTACGAGGGATTCCTTGTTGGCCAACGCCAGGACTTCCCCCATCTCCAAGGTCGCGATGGTGGAGGCCAAGCCCATTGACCCGACAAGGGCATTGAGCACCTTATCTGCCTCCACTGCGCGAACGAGCTGTTCGGCTGAATCGGGGCCGGAGAGCACAGTACCGCCGAGTGCTTCGGAGACCTCTCGTGCCGCCTCAGGCTTGGCGACGGCCACGTGGTCAAACGAAAGATTGAGGGCGCGAGCCTGCTCGATAACTAGCTGGGGGTTCGACCCGCCGGCAGCAATACCGACGACGGTGAATTTCTCCGGGTTATCTGCGATAACCTCCAGTGCCTGGGTGCCGATCGAGCCAGTAGATCCGAGGATAAGAATGCGTTGGGTACTCACTCTGTTAACCCTAGTCGGAGTCGCGCACACAGCGACGACAAGGTTGCGGGGGTGTTTAATCGCGGTTGGCGTCGGGATGCTTTAAACTACTACACAGAATAACTGGCATTTTCGTGCGCTCACGCAGGTGAGCTGCGTGTACAGACAAAGGAGAGCAAGTGTCTTCCCACAAGCCGGCATCGCAGGTTTTCGACGGCGTTTCCACCGATGACGTCCCGTCCGCAGGTTTCGGTTGGTCCCGCATCAGCCGCTCGGGCGTTCAGATCGCTGGCTGGACTTCCGTCCTGTTCCTGCTGGCCTACAACTTCGGCAACCACAAGGGCCACGTGGAGACCGTCTGGCTTATCGCCCTCGCTATCCTCATCGCCCTCGGTTTGGTGATTTACGCCCTGCAGCCGAAGCTCTCCCAGGTACGCACCCTGACTGCCCGTAACAAGCCGGTAGGCCACCAGGAGCCGGACTGGGCCTATGAGCAGAAGACCGTTCACAACGTCTACGCTGAGCTGACTGATGACGAGCTGCGTGCCCTCAACATTGAGCCGTCCCGCATCGCTCACCTGCGTGGTGCCACCACCGCAGGCGTCAACGCTAACCCGGTAACTGGCCGCCACGCTGCCAAGCCGGTGTCCAACTAAGGCTTTAGGCCTCTTCACCAGCTTTAAAGCTCCCCGCTCCACATGCAGTGGACGCGGGGAGCTTTGTTATTTGTGCTTGCAGGGAGTGTGCGGGCTAGCTGACGTAACGGTCAACCTTGGCGTAGATTTCGGGGACGTGTGCATCAGCGTAGTTCCCGGCCCTGCGCCAGACCACGGCATACACCACCGCTGGTAGCAGTAGCGATACCAGAGGTCCGATAACCAGCGGCCAACCATGGTCATAGGCCATCCAGGAGACGATGATGCCGGGCACCACCGGCATCCATGAGATGAGTAGACCAGCAAAGGCGGCGACAAAGGCAGCGCCCGAGTAACCAGATTTGTCGTTCCAGCGGCTGGCACCAGGCTCCGACAACGGATAAGGATTCAGCACAGTAAGTCCCATGCTGATGGCGCAGGTAGCAATGAACATTCCCACGCTCGCGCTAACAGCCAGGACTGCTACCTGAGTGTCCTCCGCAAAGATAATGACGATGAGCGCCAGCACGAGGTAGCCCACAAATGGTCCCGCCATGTGGGCTAGGTGCCGGGCATGCAGAATCACACGCGGGGCAACAGGAGCAACCATGCTGACCCAATTTGATGGTCCGTCAAAGCCGTAGTCATTGGATAGGACGGAGGACATCATGACCGCGCTAAAGCACAACATGAAGTAGGCCACGAAGTCATCACCGCGCCACAACTGATAGATGACGAGTACCGCAAACATGGGCATCATGAGCAGTATGCCCATCAGGCGCTTATCGCGGCGAATATAGCGCAGAGCGCGAGTGAATTCCATGGCGGCCGGGCTCGAGTAGGACCAGGAGCCGATCTCGAATGCGGTCACCCCCTCCCCTGTTACCTCCGCTGCATGAGTCTTCCCGGCATCAGGGTTGCGCATAGCCTGGGCCACCTGGCGCATCCACAGCCACATCACTGCTGCAGCGGTGAGAAGGGCGATGAGAAGTTGGGCTAGGGCGGTGACAAAGTGGCCGGCGGCAAGCGAAAGTGCCCATCCCACCGCGGCACCAAACGGCGTCCACGCGGCGATCGAACCCATGGCCCCCACCGAAGGTAAATTCTCCAGCACTGACTGCAACTGAAGGACGCCGAAAACAAGCAATCCCAAAATAATCATGACGGCAGCCTGCGCGCCGGACTTTTCGGAATTAGCAATGGCAGTGCCGAGGAACCCGACGCACTCCCCCAAGACGATGGTGGTCAGGCACGCCACAACCATCCCGAGAACAAAAGGCACCGCGTAGATACCGGCGCCCTGAAGTGAAAGAATGATAGCCCCGGCAACCGCGTAGACGGTGGAGAAAAGTACCGACAAGATAGCGCGTGTGGTGAGCATACTGGACCACAACAGGCCTGGATACACCTCTCGTGAAGTTAAGGGAAGTGCACCCAATGTCGAGGGTGAAAGCTGGTTCTCCCCCGCCGGCATGAAAATGGCGAGCATGACATAGATGAGCATGCCGCCGGCAACGCCCAGCGTGAGGGACTGAAAGCCGTGCCCAGGCTGTTCAATATCCGCCCACGCCATAAAAAGGAGGCTGACAAGGCCGCCGAAGCCGTACAAGGCCATGAGAAGTGCCGTCAAAATGGACGAGGCATTGGAAGCCACGCTACGCCGCCACAAGGTGCGGTGAAGGCGGAACAGTGTTGAGGTCATTACTCAGCACCTTCCGTGCCCAGCGCTCCCTCTGCCGAGGTTCGCAGCCAGCCAAACTTCGACGCATCCAAGTCACGCCCACCCACGGCTGAAATGAAGAGATCGGAGAGGCTTTGTCCCTGGCGAACATCGTCAACATGGCCAGAGGTGATCACCTGGCCGCCGTTGATGATGGCAACGTGATCGCAGAGGCCTTCGACAAGCTCCATGACGTGAGAAGACAAAATGACAGTGCCACCGCGCGAAGCATAAGCGCGCAGTAGCTGTTGAATGAGGCGTCCAGAAACTGGATCCACAGCCTCCAGTGGCTCATCGAGAATGAGCACCTCCGGGTTGTGGAGGACAGCACCGGCCAGCAAAATCTTCTTCGTCATGCCGGCGGAATAGTCCACGATGCGTTTGTTGGCGGCGTCGGTAAGCGAGAGGGCGTCGAGAAGCTCCTGCGCACGACGCAACGACTCCCCACGGTCTAGCCGCCGCAGCGCACCCAAGTAGTGGAGGTACTCAGCGCCGGTCAGCCGGTCAAAGACAGGAGCACCATCCATGAGCAACCCCATGGATTGCTTGGCCGGAATGGGATCGGCCCACACGTCGTGCCCTGCGATGAAGCTCTGCCCAGCATCGGGGCGCTGCAGACCACATGCCATGGTCAGCATCGTGGTCTTACCTGCACCGTTGGGCCCCACGACACCGAAAATGGAGCCACGTGGCACATCAAGATTGAGGTGGTTTACAGCAGTCTGGTTGCCAAAGGACTTGCATAGGTCACGCACGGCCAAGGCCTGGGTGCGCGGGTCCGGTACAAGCGCCTCGCGATAAGGATGAGTCATAACTGTTAACGGTATCAAGCCCCGCTAACACTGGAAGACCGCTTACGCCTGCCGGGAAATGATTGTTAGGAAACTGTAAGCGGTCTGCTAAGCAGTTTCGCGTTCATCAGCGGCGAGCTGGCCACAGGCCGCGGCAATCTCATCGCCCTTAGTGTCACGCACCGTGCACGGCACACCTTGAGCAATGACGCGGCGCACAAACTCGTCCTGGCGGGCCTTGGGTGCTGCATCCCATTCGGAGCCAGGCGTGGGGTTAAGCGGAATGACATTGACGTGAACCTTGGAACCGAGCGCTGCGTGCAGCTTCTGCCCCAGCATGTCTGCGCGGAAGTCTTGGTCATTCTTGTCACGAATAAGGGCGTACTCAATGGACACGCGGCGGCCGGACTTATCGGCGTAGTAGCGGGCAGCGTCGAGCACGTCATCGACCGGCCAGCGGTTGTTGACCGGCACGAGGGTATCGCGCAATTCATCATCCGGGGTATGCAGAGAAACTGCCAGAGTACAGGAGAGATCCTCATCCGCCAGCTTCCGAATAGCAGGAGCCAAGCCCACGGTGGAGACGGTGACGTTGCGCTGCGAAAGGCCGAAGCCAGTCAGGTCCTGGCCGGTAATCTGGCGGACTGCCTGGACCACGCGCTTATAGTTCGCCAGTGGCTCACCCATGCCCATGAACACGACGTTGCTCAGGCGGCCGCCTTCTGCCTCCATAAGCCGTGCGGCGTGACGGAACTGCTCCACAATCTCAGCCGTGGATAAGTTACGGTCAAGGCCGCCCTGGCCGGTGGCGCAAAACGGGCACGCCATGCCGCACCCAGCCTGGGAAGAAATACACAGCGTAGCGCGGCCTGGGTAGCGCATCAGTACGGACTCCAACAGCGTGCCATCGTGCAGGCGCCACAGGGACTTGGTGGTCTCGCCATCATCCGTGGAAGTCTGGCGGATAGGTGTCATGAGCTCCGGGAAGAGCTTTTCCTGGACAGCTCCGCGGGAAGCAGCCGGGATGTCCGTCATCTCGGAGACATCAGCGGTGTGGTGGACGTAGTAGTGCTTGGCCAGCTGCTTTGCTCGGAACTTGGGCAGGCCAAGTTCGGCGAGCGCTTCAATGCGCTCGTCCTCGGACAAGTCCGCGAAGTGCTTCGGGGGTAGCCCGCGCCGCGGAGCGGAGAAGTTCAATTTCAGTGGTTCAGCCATGGTGAGGCCCATTTTTCCACGTTTTTGGCCACATTATCCAATCGAATCTCCGCTGAAGTGGCGAAGGTGACATGTTGACCTATTTAATAGGTGTATGACGAATCCAGAAAATAGCTCTGACAACCTCCGCTCAACCTCCGGCCCCTTCGCTGAGGGCGAGCCCAGCACGAACTTCGACGCACAGCCTGACACCGCTGCCTATGAGACTCCCCCGGAAACCACGGGCGCTGTAGAGCCCGTCGGTACGACGACTGACAACACCACTTCGACAACCACCCCGGCACCAACCGCGGACAAGAACGACGGCAAGGTCAAGGGTTCTTTCGCCGCCAGCACCTGGATTGCCCTCATCGTGGGCTTCTTGCTGCTGATCGTGCTCATCATCTTCATTCTGCAGAACCAGCACGAAGTACCGCTGAATTTCCTCAACTGGTCTGTCGAATTCCCGGCCGGTGTAACCTACCTCATCTGCGCCATTGCCGGTGCACTCATCATGGCGCTCGTCGGTGGCTGGCGCATGTTTGAGCTACGCCGCCAGGTACGCAAGCAGGCTCGACGCTAGGCGTCCGAGCACACCCTAGGGGGTAAGGGTGGCCAGGAAGCTCATGGCCACCCAGGTCACCATTGCTGACGGCAGCATGCCGTCGAGTCGGTCCATCAGGCCGCCGTGGCCCGGCAACAAGTCCGACATATCCTTGATACCCAGCTCGCGCTTGAACTGTGATTCCACGAGGTCACCCAACGTGGCACAAAATACGAGTCCAAGGCCCATGAGCGCGCCAACCCACGGGGTATGGTGCAGCAAGAAAGCAAAGCACAGCGCGCCGGTGGCGGTGCCGAACACAACAGAGCCAGCAAAGCCCTCCCAGGACTTCTTCGGACTTACGGCAGGGGCCATGGGGTGCGAGCCGAACATAACACCTGCAATGAAGCCACCGGTATCTGACGCCACGACGCACAGCATGAAGACAACAATGGACGCCGCTCCGGATGCGAAAGGCGTCTCTACGCGGGAGAGCATCGCCGCGAACGTACCGAAAAGCGGAATCCACGTCAGAACGAAGATGCCCACAGACATATCGCGCAGATAGTTAATCGGCGGGCGATGTCGTCCATTATGGAAAAGACGCCCAAACATGAGGGCTAGCACGGCCACGACATAGACCGCTACGAGCCCCGGAGCATTCAGGAACCACGAGACCCACACCATCGCCTGCCCCAAGACGATGAGCAACGTGCGCGGCACATAATAGGAGTGCTCCCGCAGACGTGTCAGGACCTCCCACATGGCCACGCCAAGCGCTGCAGCAACCACCAAGTACCACACGAAGGGGCCAGCCCACACGGCGAAGACAACCAGTGCACCAAGTCCGACGCCTACGCCAATAGCAGCAGGCAGATCTCGTCCCGCGTTATTCTTCGGCTTGGGCATCCGGCGAGTGTGCCGTGAGTGCTCAGTTGTCACGCTAGCTCCTTCACAACTAATGAAATGTCATCGTGGGGGTCCTACACAGAAAAATGCCGCCGTGCTGGTCGGTGCCTTGGCGCGGCGGCGGTTCGGAGTTCACAGCAGGAGGCTAGACCTCCATGAGCTCCTCTTCCTTGTTGGCGACGAGCTTGTCCACCTGCTCGATGTAGCCGGAGGTAATCTTTTCCATTTCCTTCTCAGCGGCGATGACCTCATCCTCGCCCGCGTCGCCATCCTTCTGCAATTTCTTGAGCTGCTCCATCGCCTTGCGGCGAATGTTGCGGATAGCAATCTTGCCATCTTCGCCCTTGCTCTTAGCCATCTTGACCATGTCGCGACGGCGCTCCTCCGTGAGCTGCGGAACAGTCACGCGCAGTACCTGGCCGTCATTGGTCGGATTTACGCCGAGGTCCGAGTTGCGGATAGCGTTCTCGATCTCACCAATCATGGACTGCTCGTAGGGCTTGATGAGCAGCATGCGCGGCTCCGGAACGGAGATGGTGGACATCTGCGTAATCGGGGTCGGCACACCGTAGTAGTCTGCTACCAATCCATTGAACATGGACGGGTTCGCACGGCCGGTTCGGATGGTCAGGAGCTGCTCGCGGGCGTGCTCCACCGAGGCGGTCATGTGCTCTTCTGCTTCGAGCTGGATCTCGTCGATCATGAGGGTTTACAACTCCCTTGCAATAGTTAAAAGTTCTGGGAAAGAATCTAGCAGGTCGCGGCCGGTTTGTACTAAGACTGGACCAGCGTGCCGATCTTCTCACCATTAACAGCACGTTTAATGTTGCCGTCGGTAAGGAGGTTAAACACCAGGATTGGCATGTTGTTGTCCATGCACAGGCTGAATGCGGTGGCGTCTGCTACCTTCAGGCCCTTCTCAATGACCTCACGCGGGGTGATTTCGGAGTAAAGCTCAGCATCCGGGTTGGTGCGCGGGTCAGCGGAGTACACACCGTCGACGGCCTTGGCCAGGAAGAGCACCTCCGCCCCAATTTCGAGCGCGCGTTGGGCGGCGGTGGTGTCGGTGGAAAAGTACGGCATACCCATACCTGCACCGAAAATGACGACGCGGCCCTTCTCCAAGTGGCGATCTGCACGCAGTGGCAGGTAGGGTTCTGCTATCTGCGCCATGTTGATGGAGGTCTGCACGCGGCAGTCAATGCCTTGCTGCTTGAGGAAGTCCTGCAGTGCCAAGGAGTTCATGACGGTGCCCAGCATGCCCATGTAGTCAGAGCGGGCACGGTCCATGCCGCGCTGGGAGAGTTCGGCGCCGCGGAAGAAGTTGCCACCGCCGATGACCACGGCAATTTCAGTGCCCTGGTTAGCCACCTCAGCGATTTGTCGGGCGACGTTTTCCACTACATCCGGGTCGATGCCGACCTTGCCTCCGCCAAACATCTCACCGCCCAGCTTCAGCATGACTCGCTTGTATCCGGTTCGCTTCGGTCCAGGGGTCGTCACGGCCTTCATCGTCTCCTTCACGCGTGGCGGTGCTCCACAATGAGCATCCGAGTTGAGCACTTCAATTTTTCTGTTCCATCTTAACCATAGCCGCGTCCGTCATAAATATTCACCCACGGCAGAGCGTGAGCAGTGCTTGACGACGTCCCTAAAACGCCAACGTCCCCTCCCCTTCCTCCGTACATTGTGGGTGGAGGAAAGAGAAGGGGACGCAGTATTCAGCGCGTCTCGTCCGAAAGAGGCTTAGGCGCCAACCTCGTAGCGAACGAAGCTGGTGATGGTGGTGCCAGCCTCGTCAGCAACCTGCTTGACGGTTTTCTTGGAGTCAGACAGGGAAGCCTGCTCAAGCAGGACGACGGACTTGTAGAAGCCGTTGAGGCGGCCTTCCACGATCTTCGGCAGAGCAGCCTCCGGCTTGCCCTCCTCGCGGGTGGTAGCCTCAGCGATCTCGCGCTCCTTCTCAACGACCTCAGCCGGAACATCCTCGCGGGTGAGGTACTCAGCGTTCATGGCAGCAATCTGCAGTGCCACTGCGTGGGCACCCTCAGCATTACCCTCGTAGGAAACGAGAACGCCCACTGCCGGCGGCAGGTCAGCGGAACGCTGGTGCAGGTAAACAGCAACGTTGTCACCCTCAATGGTGACTGCGCGGCGTGCCTGCAGCTTCTCACCGGTCTTTGCGGACTCTTCGTCGACGAGCTCGGACACCTTCTTGCCGTCGATCTCGAGGTTGTTGAGCTCCTCGCCGGAGTTAACCTTAGCCTCGCCAGCGGCCTCAGCAATCTTGGAAGCGAAGGACTTGAAGGCATCGTTCTTAGCCACGAAGTCGGTCTCGCAGTTGATCTCGACCATGGTGTTGCCGGACACAGCAATGAGGCCTTCGGTAGCCTCGCGCTCAGCACGCTTGGACACGTTCTTTGCGCCCTTGATGCGCAGGTACTCGACAGCCTTGTCGTAGTCACCCTGGGACTCGTCGAGAGCCTTCTTGCAATCGAGCATGCCGGCGCCGGTGGCCTCACGCAGTGCCTTAACGTCTGCAGCAGTGTAGTTCGCCATAGTTGGAGCGTTCCTCCTTGGAATTAAACGGTATTCGATGAAACAGCGTAGCTGAATCGCTACCACCACGTCGCGTTGAGGGGGTGTTAGTGATTCTCAACTCCCCCGCGAGGGTAACGCGCTCAACACCGCGGTGCCTGTTGACGGCGTGGTGGCGTGTCACTCGCCATGTTGTGGCGCGTGAGAAAAAGCCCCCATCGCCGCGGGTCTATATGTACCGCGCGGTGCGGGGGCTTTGACAATGCAGATTACTCTGCGGACTTCTCGGCGTCCTCAGCCTTCTCAGCGGAGGCCGGGTCGGAAGCAGCGGCAGCCTCAGCGGCGTCGCGAGCGTCCTTCTCAGCAGAATCGCCGGCAGCTTCCTTAGCCTGAGCAAGCTGGCGCTCTTCGCGAGCCTTCTTGCCCTCTTCCACTGCGGTGGCAATGATGCCGGAGAGCAGCTTGGTGGCGCGGATAGCATCGTCGTTGCCCGGGATCGGGAAGTTGACCTCGTCCGGGTCGCAGTTGGTATCCAGGATGGCTACAACCGGGATGTTGAGCTTGTGAGCTTCCTTGACCGCGATGTGCTCTTTGTTGGTGTCAACGATCCACAGTGCGGACGGAGCCTTGGTCATGTCGGAGATGCCGCCCAGGACGCGCTCGAGCTTGACGCGCTCGCGGGTAAGCATGAGAACTTCCTTCTTGGTACGGCCCTTGTAGCCGTCCTCTGCGGCGTCCATAGCCTGCAGTTCCTTCATGCGCTTCAGGCGCTTGGACACGGTCTGGAAGTTGGTGAGCATACCGCCCAGCCAGCGGTGGTTGACGTACGGCATGCCAACGCGGGTTGCCTCTTCGGCAACAGCTTCCTGAGCCTGCTTCTTGGTACCAACGAAGAGGATGGTGCCGCCGTGTGCGACGGTCTCCTTAACAAACTCGAAGGCCTCATCGATGTAGGTCAGCGTCTGCTGCAGGTCAATGATGTAGATGCCGTTACGGTCGGTGAAGATGAAGCGCTTCATCTTCGGGTTCCAGCGACGGGTCTGGTGACCGAAGTGGACACCAGCGTCGAGGAGCTCGCGCATGGTTACAACTGCCATGATTCGCTCGCTTTCTATACGTTGTTTCGGTTTTGCAGAAATTTGTGCGGTATTTTATCCCGCACCCTAGCAACGAAGGCCTAGGTCAACACCCCACCTCAGCGGGGACCACGTCAACCACAGACTGTCTCTTCCTTAACCCAGGAAGCGACAACTTCGCCGCGCGTAGTCAATCCAGAATTCCTCTCTTCATGCGCTGCGGGCACAAGGCCCGAAGGACAGCACAAGAGCAGTGAACACAGACTGCTGACGGCCAGCTTAGTACTGCACGCGCGAGGATTCCAAAACGACAGACCCTAAACTCACAGGGACTTTGTTGACAGCCTCACCTAGCTTCCCCACGGCTGAAACATACGTTTCTTCTTTAACAGGTTATCCACACCTCACTTTCTCTCCCTTCCCACGACAAGCGCAGGCATCAATGCTGAAAACATGCAGCACCGTTCTCACATCACCACCGTTCTTGCGACCGTAGCCGTCCTAGCTCACGTTGCCGTAGTCACTGTTCCGCAGGCTCTGCCTTACGTCGATCCGACGACCGGTTTTCCCACAGCTACTCAGGTATTGCGGGGATTCGAGCCACCCGAACAACGCTGGCTGGCCGGTCACCGCGGTGTTGACTTAGCCCTGCCAGTAGGCGGCTCTGTGCGCGCGGCCGGGGATGGAGTGGTGCACTTCGCGGGTTCGGTCGCTGGTAAACCCGTGGTATCCGTCAAGCATGACGGCGGGATTCGCACGACCTATCAACCTGTCTTTGCGAGAGTCAAAAAAGGTGACCATGTCGCAGAGGGAGACATCATTGGCACGCTGGCGCCGTCCGTCGACGGCTATCCGGGACTCCACTGGGGTGCCGTGGAAGGCCGTGAGGATTACATCGACCCATTGGGGCTGTTGGGCGAACCCGTCATCCGGCTCAAGCCCGTGGATGGGATCGCGCGTAGACGTCCTTGAGCCTCTGCGCCGAGACGTGCGTATAGACCTGCGTGGTCTGCAGCGAAGAGTGTCCTAATAGCTCTTGGACCATACGAAGGTCAGCGCCGCCTTCTAGAAGATGTGTGGCGGCCGAGTGCCGGAGGCCGTGTGGGGTCAGGCCCGATTGCCCTGTCACTTGAGCGGCGCGCTCCACGACTCGTCGAACCTGACGGGCATCAATACGGCCGCCACGGGTTCCTACGAACACTGCCTCCGTGTCACCCGCTAGCTGGCCGCGCCCAGAACTTAACCACGCCTCAAGCGCTTCTGCGGCTGCTACCCCGAAAGGCACAACGCGTTGCTTATTTCCTTTACCGGTGACGCGCGCGGTTCGCCGTGCAAGGTCAATATCGCCGATATCCAGCCCAACCAGTTCCGCAACACGCACGCCCGTGGCATAGAGGAATTCCAGCATGGCGCTATCACGTAGGAAGTGAACCTCATCAGTGGAGACTGCATTGCCCATAAGTTCACCGGCAGCCGAGGGTGACATGACGGTGGGCAGGTGCTTACCCACCTTCGGCGTAACCAGGCGTTGCGCCACATCGGTGGCGAGGTAGCCTTCACGCGCAGCCCAAGCCGAAAATGCGCGCACTGAGGCGGTACGTCGTGCAAGCGTGGACCGAGACTTCCCTTCCTCGACTGCGCGGGCCAGCCATGCGCGCAGCGCAGTCAACGTGAAGGAGGCAAAGTCAGGAACGCTATCACTCAATAGACGCAAGTCTGAGCAGTATCCACGAACCGTGGCGGAAGAGCGGCCGCGGACCACACGCTGGTATTCAGCGAAATCCTCTATCGCTTCCTCCAGCTGTGCCCCGACGCGCCGCCCACTGCTTTCACTTGCGCCACTCATAGCTCAAGAGTGTACTCAGGTACGCTGCCAGAGCGAGCCAGTGCGGCTTATCACCCCCATCTTCTGCATCGCCACCAGCAGGTGCACTGTCAAGGCCACGCGCATCCCTGCCGCCGCGGCAATGTCTTCAGCACTCGCTCCTTCATCCGCGGTTTCAGGAGGCGTGGAGTCATACACCTTGAGCTCGTTTCGAGAAAGCCGCTGGACCGCTGTGGGCTGGAATTCCAACTCGTATTGTCCCGCCGCGTCCACGGCACCGACTTGGCCAACCAAACCTCGTACCTCATCAGCAGAAGCCACCAACTGCGCGCGACCTTCCTGGATGCGCTGGTGGCAGCCCAAGGAACCCGACGTAGTGATCGGCCCCGGCACCGCCATAGCTACTCTGCCCAGAGCTTCCGCCCAGTTCAAGGTGTTGAGCGCACCCGATCTAAAGCCAGCCTCCACTACAACAGTGCCTGCCGTCATCGCTGCCACCAGCCGGTTACGAGAAAGAAATCGAAAGCGCTGCGGCCGGGTCCCAGGCGCGAACTCCGAAACAACACAGCCTGACGCGGCAATCTTCTCAAAGAGCTGTGCGTTGCGCGCCGGATAGGAAATATCGATGCCGCAGGCGGCCACCGCCACTGTTTGGCCGCCTGCGTCCAAGGCGCTTTCGTGAACAGCGGTGTCCACACCAACCGCGCCGCCAGAGATAACTGTCCACTGGTGGGTAGCTAAGCCGCCTGCTAATAACCGGCTTGCTTCCCAGCCGTAGCGGCTAACTGCACGAGTGCCGACCAGAGCAACAGACTGCGCTACGGCCTCACGCAGATTACCGCCGCGTACCCACAAACTATGGGGAGGGACAGCTTGGTCATCGAAGGTGGCGGGTGCATCGACAAGCCCCTGTTGATAGAAACCGAAAGCACTGGAGAACTCCTCGCCCGGCCACTCATTGTCGTCCGGGGTAATCAACCTCGCTCCTACTGCTTCCGCGGCGGCTAGGTCCTCGTCTTGACGCAACCAATCACGCCGCGAAGCCGTGGACTGGCGCAACGGACCGATCCAGTCCTCTCCCCTATAAATGCCGTGGGCAATCTCTTCTGCGGGGTAGTGAGTGAGCAATCCATGCAGCACAGGTGAGGGTCCCTCCACCACGCGGTTGAGGTAGGCCCAAGTGTGCTGGGGTGTCGATAGATTGAGCTCACTCATGCCGCCAGCCTTTCGATTGTTCCTGCGCCGCGCAGGTCGAGTGCCCGGCTGACGTGGTCGAGGTCAGGTCGAACTGTGCCGTCGAGATCCGCCAGTGTCCAGGCCAATCGCAGTACTCGGTCTACACCGCGTTGGCTGAGCTCCCCTTCAGCCAAGTAGGCTGCCAGCATGATCATGGCGGATTCAGCTGCGGGACGATGACGCCGCAGATACGAGGCCGGAACAGCACCGTTATTCACCACGCCTAGACCGTCCTTCTCCCATCGAGCGGTCATGCGTCCACGGGCTTCGGCTACGCGCTGCGCAATGACAGCTGAGGTCTCCTCGCCTTCGGCATTGAGCACTGCGGACTGGCCGGACAAGGAGACGATAATGTCGAGGCGATCACGCAAGGGGCCCGAAAGGTTGGAGAGATAGTTCATCCGGTCCACCGACCTGCATTCACAGCGCGCTGAATCTTCTGTGCCGCAGCGGCAGGGGTTCGCCGCGAGCACCAGCTGAAAACGTGCAGGGAATGTGACCTCCCGGCGCGCCCGGGCTAAACGCACCTGCCCTTCTTCCAACGGCGCGCGAAGGCCGTCCAACACTTGTGCTGGTACCTCACTGACCTCATCGAGGAAGAGAACTCCATGGTGAGCTAAGCTCACCGCTCCCGGCCGCGGGCGGCCCGAACCACCACCAATAAGCGCGGCTCTCGTCACTGAGGCATGCGGGGCGATAAAGGGTGCCCGGGAAATGACAGTCCCTACTGAACCTGCCACCGAATGAATAGCGGTAGCTTCAACTGATTGGTCGGTAGTCAACCGCGGCAGAATGCTGGGCAAACGGGAGGCAATCATAGACTTTCCAGACCCAGGTGGGCCGACCATCATGACGTGATGTCCGCCGGCTGCGGCAACTTCTGCTGCCCACTTCGCTTCCTTCTGCCCGGCCACCTCGCTGAAGTCGGACACCTCCTCGCGCAGCGCTACGACGTCGCGTGCAACGAGGTCCGCTGTGGCAAGGCAATCGCTACCGCATGCCCAAGCGAAGGCATCCCACAGTGTCTCCGCGACAAGAACCCGCACGCCCGGTACGAGCGCTGCTTCCGCGGCATTGCCTGGCGGGATGATGAGCGTGTCGTAGCCTTGTGAGCGTGCCGCCAGGAGCGCGGGGATAATGCCGGAGACAGGACGCACGCGGCCATCAAGTCCCAGTTCACCCAGCACGATTGTCCCGTCAAGACGGCTATTGTCCGCCTGCCCCGCTGCCAGAATGGCAAGTGCCATGGGTAAGTCGAAATGGGCTCCGGCCTTGGGCAGCGACGCCGGGGACATCGACACCACGACTTTGGTCTTGGGCCAAGGCAAGTGAGAGTTGCTCACCGCTGTGCGGATGCGGTCGCGTGACTCAGAAATCGCGGCATCGCCCAAGCCCACCACGTGTACTCCCGGGAGTCCTGGCCCGACATTGGCTTCCACTTCAACGACTTTGGCAAGTACACCGTCAAGCGCAATCGTGTCGCACCTACCGAGCGCCATGTTCCACCCCCTGGAAGTACTCCACATCGAAGTCGGCGCCAGATTGTACGAGGCCGAGGACGTCAAAGCGGACGTCGGAAAGCGGCTTTCCATCGAGCCAGTAGGCGGCAGCCTTGCGTAGGCGCTGCAGCTTGCGCTTCGTCACCGCTTCTGCGACGCCATAGTTGCGCGTGGCGCGGGTCTTTACCTCAACAAAGACGATGGTTCCATCCCGCTCACGTACAACGAGATCTATCTCCCCCACCGAATACTGCACGTTTGCAGCTATTACTTGGCTGCCGCGTGCCCGGTAGAAGTCGGCGGCGAATTTTTCACCCGCTCGCCCTAAAGCGTCTTGAGGGCGGATGGTCTGGCCTGCGGCCGGGGTGTTTACGGCTCCTGTCCGAAGCGAGGTTGCTGAGGTTCTGGTCATGGAGGTGCTCCTTGAAATGGTCGTGTTCACTACACGCCGCAAGCACGACACAAGCCCAGTCCTCGTGCCGTGGACCTCACGGCACTATCCAGAACACCCTAGGCACCTATCTCCCGACGAGGGGCCCACAGCCCCACACGGCATATCTGTGGATAACGAGTCCGGGGTCACCCCACACCCTCAGGGTTATCCACAGCTTGGACTAGTCCGGAAGCACGAAGTCCGGCTTGTCCAACTCCTCAATGTTGACGTCCTTGTAAGTAATGACGCGGACGTAGCGCACAAAACGCGCGGAGCGGTACATGTCCCACACCCACGCATCCGACATGCGCACCTCGTAATAGACATCAGGTCCGGACGTGTGCGGGATTAATTCGACGGCGTTGGCCAGGTAAAACCTGCGTTCGGTCTCCACCACATAGGAGAATTGGCTGACCACATCGCGGTACTCGCGGTACAGCGACAGCTCGACTTCAGCCTCGTAGTTATCGAGTTCCTCAGCGCTCACGGTGTGCTTCTCCTTCGCTCACGTCTACGGCGGTTGTCACGTGTTGTGACAGAACGTGCCTCAGCTTACTTCCCGCACAGCGTTGAAGCGCTCAGGCGCGCGCGAGGAAATCCGCATGGGCGCCAGCAACATTGCGATAACTCATCCGGTGCTCCGGGGTTGCCCCCATCTGAGCGATGGCTTCTTGGTGCGCAGCGGTGCCATATCCCTTGTGACTGCCCAGCCCGTAGCCCGGGTAGCGCTCTTCAAGGTCGTCCATGAAACGGTCCCGCGACACTTTGGCCAAGATACTCGCTGCTGCGATACACCGCGCGGCGGCATCGCCACCGATGATCGGCAGCTGCGGGGAAGGGATACCGGGGACGAGGAGGGCGTCGGTAAGCACATAGCCCGGACGGACCTCCAATTGCGCCACCGCGCGGCGCATTCCGGACACATTGGCGTGTTGGATTCCAAAGGTGTCGATGTCTCGGGCTTCAATGTGCACCACGGACCAGGCTAAAGCCCGCCGTTTAATAATCGGCTCCAACTGGGCGCGTGCAACAGGGCTCAGCTTCTTGGAATCATCAAGACGCTCAAGCCCAGGCACGATGCGCTCCGGAAGGATACAGGCTGCAATCGTCACCGGTCCACAGCAGGCCCCGCGACCGGCTTCATCCACGCCCGCCACCGGCCCTAGGCCCGCCTTTGTTAACGCCACCTCATACGTGCGCTTTTGCTTCAGCCGCCTCATAGATCTGGATGGTCAATGGGATGCGCACGGTTGACCGGCAGGACCACGGCTTCGACTTTGCCACGCACATTCTCTACGGGGATGGTGCCCTGCAGTTTATCGCCCAGATGCGCGCGGGAGTCGAGGGAATTGGTGCGGTTATCTCCCATGACCCACAGGTGGCCTTCCGGTACAGTCACCGGGCCAAAAAAGGCACCACCACACGCCTGGGAGCCCACGCTGCTATCGATGGGAATCTCTGGCGGGTCAAGGACAAATTCCTGACTCGTGGCATGGCCGTCGACCATGATGGAAGGATCGCCTTCCTCGCAGGACACGGTCTGCCCACCTGTGGCGATGACACGTTTGACCAGAATGTTGTCCCCATTAGGCACCAACCCCACCACGGCACCCAAGTTTTGCAGCCCGCGCACGACAACGTTGCGGGAACGTGCGACGTCAAACGAGGTATTCCACGAATCTGGTCCAGAAAAGACCACTACATCTCCCGGCTGCGGGTCAGAGAAATAGTAGCTGACCTTTTGCACAACGATGCGGTCGTTCGCGCACCCAGGGCAGCCATGCAGGGTCGGTTCCATCGAGGACGATGGAATAAGGTACATCCGCCCCACGAAGGCTTGGATGAGCGCCAACACAGCAAAGGTGACCGCAAGCGCCCACAGCACATCGCGTGTGCGCAGGCGTGCGGCTTCCGGGCTGCGTTTAGGACTGGATGTCCGGGTCATCGACCCCACCGATGCGGTTGAAGGGGAAGAAGACAAACATGACCTTGCCGCGCACGTTCTCCAGGGGGATGGTGCCCTGGTACTCATCTTGCATGTGGTAGCGCGAGTCCGCCGACGCCGTGCGGTTATCACCCATCACCCAAATATTGCCTTCCGGTACGGTCACCGGACCAAAATACGCGCCGCCGCAAGCATAGGAGCCGGTGGTTTCATCCACGCGGTAGGTGGGCGGGTCCTGAACATAGTCCTGTTCGATGGGCTTGCCATCCACCATGACGGCTGGGTCACCTTCCTGGCAGGACACAGTCTGGCCTCCGGTAGCGATGACTCGCTTAACCAGGGTGTTTTCATCCGGAGGGGTGAGGGAGACATAGCTCAAAGCATCCTGAATGCGGTGAATCACCGGGTTATCCGAGCGCGGGGATTGCCAGTTGGTATCCCAATCCTCGGTGCCCTTGAAGACCACAACATCACCCGGCTCTGGGTTCTTGTCGCCGTAATACGAGACCTTCTCGGTGAAAATGCGGTCATTGTTGCAGCCGGCGCAGCCATGCAAGGTCGGTTCCATCGAACCGGAAGGGATGACGTACTGGCGGCCCACAAAGTTCTGGAACACGCCAACCACCGCGAGTACGCAGACCACGACGATGACGGTCTCCAGGAACCACGGCATCTGCTTCTTTTCCTTATCCTGCTTCTTCGCAGGCAGTGCAGTGCTTGCCGACGTCCCCCCTACCGCCGCATCCACGTTCTTCTCTGCGCCCTGCTCACCGCTCGCGACGCCATCGGTGAGGTCCTCAGAGACACCTTTAGTCATGTCCTTGTCTTTATCCACGCGCTAAATCCTAGCAATGCGTAACGACATCCTCGGTATGCGGCTCGGCAGGAGCGGCGTTGTAAAGCACAAAGCCCTCCGCCTTTCCCACCAGGAAAGGTGGGAAGCGGAGGGCTGAGCAGAGCAGCTAGAACTAGCGGCGCTCCTTGATGCGGGCCTTCTTGCCGCGCAGGTCGCGCAGGTAGTACAGCTTGGCGCGGCGAACGCGGCCGCGGCGAACTACCTCGATGGAGGCGATGTTCGGGGAGTGAACCGGGAAGGTACGCTCCACGCCGATGCCGAAGGAGACCTTACGGACGGTGAAGGTCTCGCGGATGCCGTCTCCCTGGCGGCGGATGCAGACGCCCTTGAAGAGCTGGGTACGCTCGGTGTTGCCCTCGATAACCTTGACGTTGACGTCGAGGGTGTCGCCCGGG
Source organism: Corynebacterium sp. MSK218 (assembly GCF_030232655.1). Classification (NCBI taxonomy): domain Bacteria; kingdom Bacillati; phylum Actinomycetota; class Actinomycetes; order Mycobacteriales; family Corynebacteriaceae; genus Corynebacterium; species Corynebacterium sp. MSK218. The sequence continues at coordinate 18,117 of NZ_JASPGN010000014.1, read as the reverse complement.
CGGAAGGACGGGATATCGTCACGCAGCTGTGCTGCGTCAACCTTGTCAATGAGGTTTGCCATTGAATGTTTTCCTTTTCAGTTTAAGACAGAGGACCCTAGCGCAACCTTTCGGTAGCTGACCGGTTCGTGCCTGTTACATAGAACAACGTCATCTTTCCATATCCCACCCCCACCGGCCAAATTGTTCCAAATGCCTGACATGGCTGGGATTTACCCTCTATGGTGGGAAACGCACTGATACCCCACGGGTGCCCGCAGGAAGCGGGCTGAGAGTGGCGCTGACACCGCGCCTGCACCGTTCGAACCTGTCTGGTTAGCACCAGCGAAGGAAGAGAGGAGCAGCCATGACGGCTACCCATAACCCCATCCAGTCCTCCGACTCCGGAGAGATCCACCCCAAGCACTCCTACTCCCCCATCCGGGAGAAGGGCCTCGAGGTGCCTGAGACGGAAATCCAGCTGGATGATTCCCCCACCGGCCCCAACGAACCTTTCCGCGTGTACCGCACCCGTGGCCCGGAGTGTGAACCTGAGGTGGGCCTGCCGGCACTGCGCGCAGAATGGATTGCCGAGCGCGGCGATGTAGAGCCCTACGAAGGCCGCGCCCGCAACCTGGCAGATGACGGCCGCTCCGCCGAGCGCCGCGGTGCGGCTTCCCAAGAGTGGAAGGGCGAACGTCGCCAGCCGCTGCGGTCAAAGGAAGGCAAGCGTGTGACCCAGATGCACTACGCACGCCAGGGCATCATCACCAAGGAGATGGAATTTGTAGCCCTGCGCGAGCATTGCGACCCGGAGTTTGTGCGCTCCGAAATCGCGCGCGGCCGCGCCATCCTGCCCAATAATGTGAACCACCCGGAATCGGAGCCGATGATCATCGGACGGAAGTTCCTCACCAAAATAAACGCCAACATTGGCAACTCTGCGGTGACGTCCTCCATTGCGGAAGAGGTGTCGAAGCTGCGCTGGGCCACGCGCTGGGGTGCGGATACCGTCATGGATCTGTCCACTGGAGATGACATCCACACCACCCGTGAGTGGATCCTGCGCAACTCGCCGGTGCCCATCGGCACCGTGCCCATCTACCAGGCTTTGGAAAAGGTTAACGGCGTCGCAGAAGACCTGACCTGGGAAATCTTCCGCGATACCGTCATCGAACAGTGCGAACAAGGCGTGGACTACATGACCATCCATGCCGGCGTGCTGCTGCCCTACGTGCCGCTGACCACGAACCGCGTGACGGGCATTGTCTCCCGTGGTGGTTCCATCATGGCGGGCTGGTGCCTGGCACACCACAAGGAGTCCTTCCTCTATGAAAACTTCGACGAGCTGTGTGAGATTTTCGCGCGCTACGACGTCGCCTTCTCCCTCGGCGATGGCCTGCGCCCGGGTTCGCTGGCGGACGCCAATGACACCGCACAGTTCGCTGAGCTCAAGACTATCGGCGAGCTCACCCGGCGCGCCTGGGAGTACGACGTTCAGGTCATGGTGGAAGGCCCCGGCCACGTGCCGCTCAACATGATTCAGGAGAACAACGAGCTGGAGCAGGACTGGGCGTCTGATGCTCCCTTCTACACGCTAGGCCCACTGGTCACCGATATCGCGCCGGGCTATGACCACATCACCTCCGCCATCGGCGCGGCACACATCGCCATGGGTGGCACGGCCATGCTGTGCTACGTCACCCCGAAGGAACACCTGGGCCTGCCCAACCGCGATGATGTGAAGACCGGCGTTATCACCTATAAGCTCGCGGCCCATGCGGCCGACGTGGCCAAGGGCCACCCGGGGGCGCGCGCTTGGGACGATGCGATGAGCAAGGCCCGCTTCGAGTTCCGCTGGCACGACCAGTTTGCGCTCTCCCTCGACCCGGATACCGCGCAGGCCTACCACGATGAGACTCTGCCCGCCGAGCCGGCCAAGACCGCACACTTCTGTTCCATGTGCGGGCCAAAGTTCTGTTCCATGCGCATCAGCCAAGACATTCGCGATACGTTCTCCGATTCCCTCGGCATGCCCAGCTTCCCAGGCCAAGGCTCCGTAGACCCGGACGTTATCGCTGCTGCCCGCGCAGGCGAGGAGCGCAAATCGAAGGAGTTTAAGGCGCAGGGTTCGCAGCTGTACCACGAGGAAGACGGCGTCAATGCCTGATCTTCGCTGCTACTTCGTCACGGGCGCGGGCTCGCATGCGGACGTCGTTCGCATCGCGGCTGCTGCAGCGCGCGGCGGGGCGGGGGTCGTACAGGTACGTTCTAAGCCGATTTCTGCCCGCGACCTCTACCTGCTGGGCCGTGACGTAGCGCGTGCGGTGGCACAGGCCAACCCAGAAACGCGTGTGCTTATCGACGACCGCGTGGACGTCGCCGCTGCCCTCCGCCACGACGGCGAAGCAATTCACGGAGTGCACATTGGTCAAGACGATCTGCCCGTGGCGCAGGCCCGCGCACTGTTAGGGCCAGAGGCGATCATTGGGCTAACCACGGGTACTCGCCAGCTGGTCGAGGCGGCCAACGAGGTAGCTCAATATATTGACTACATCGGCTGCGGCCCCTTCCGTTCCACCCCAACGAAGGACTCCGGCCGCCCGCCGCTGGGCCTTGATGCCTATCCAGAGTTGGTGAAGCTCTCCCGCGTTCCTCTCGTGGCCATCGGGGATGTCACCGCCAACGACGCAGCTGATCTTGCCGCAACTGGCGTGGCCGGCCTAGCTGTCGTGCGCGGCATCATGCATGCCGACGACCCTGAAGCCTACTGCCGCGAGCTGCTGTCCGGCTTCGATGAAGGTGCGCGATGACTATCGCCTCTGATTCTTCCGTCATCATTGTCGGCGCAGGTGTAGTGGGCCTAGCCACCGCAGTGGAGCTGGCTTCCCGGGGTCACGAGGTCACCGTGCTGGATCCTGCGCCGGCCTCCGGAGCCACGCACTTCGCCGGCGGGATGCTCGCCCCCACTGCAGAGGTGATGTACCAGCAGGATCCGCTCTTTCCCTTGATGCGAGCCTCCGGCGAGTGGTACCCGGAACTTATCGATCTGGTGGCGTCCCACACGGAGGTACCCACCGGCTACCGCGATGAAGGCACCTTCGTCGTCGCCGCCGACCGTGCGGATGCCCAGCACCTTGTTGAGCTAGCTGACTATCAATCTCTCCACGGCATGGAGGTCGAGCGCATCACCGTGCGCGAGGCCCGCCGCGCCGAACCGCTTCTCTCCCCGCGTCTCGCCGCTGCCGTGAGCATCCCCGGTGATACCCAGGTCTTTCCCCGCCAGTGGGCCGCTTCGCTGCTGAGCGCAGCCCAAGAGCTCGGCGTGCGATTCTTCCGTACGGCGGCACAGTCGATTGATGCCGCTACAGGCATGGTCAGCACTCCCGCTGGCAACTTCCACGCGGATGACGTCGTCCTGGCTGCTGGACTGGGCGCCCGCGACGTCGACTGGGCACGCTCAGCGGGATTTGAACGCTCTCCCCTCCAACTGCGCCCGGTGTATGGCGACATCGTGCGCCTGCGCGTGCCAGAGCACCTACAACCGCTGCTTACCCGGGTCGTCCGCGGCTTCGTGGAGGATCGCCCCATCTACCTCATCCCTCGAGCCGATGGCACCCTCGCCGTCGGCGCAACGACCCGCGAGGATTCCCTGGCCTCCGCACAAGCCGGCGGGGTCTACGCGCTGCTTCGCGACGCCATCCGCATCCTCCCCGCCGTCGAGGAGTGCGAGTTCCTCGAGGCCAGCGCAGGTGCTCGTCCCGGCACGCCGGATGACCTGCCTTATCTTGGCCGCGTCAGCGACCGGCTCGTCATCTCTACCGGCTATTTCCGCCACGGCATCCTGCTCACGGCCCTAGCCGCGCGCTGTACCCGCGAGCTCATCGAAGGAACCGATCCCAGTATCGATCTCACTGCCTGCAATCCCCTGCGACATCTCAAGGAGCCACAATGATCCTCATCCTCAACGGCCAGGCCTATGACACGGCGGCCGATACCGTCGCCCAGCTGCTTAAGGAAAAGGGCATCGCTCCTGACGGCACCGCAGTGGCCGTCGCTGAACAGGTCATTCCCCGCTCACAGTGGGACTCCACCCCACTTAACGAAGGCGCAGCCGTGGAAATCCTCACCGCAGTCCAAGGAGGTTAAATGCTCACCATCGCCGATACCACCTTTTCCTCCCACCTCATCATGGGCACTGGTGGGGCCACGAGCCACGAGGCGCTCGAGCGCGCGCTCGTCGCATCCGGAACCGAGCTGACCACCGTGGCCATGCGGCGCCACGCTGGCACCAGCGGCGGCGAGAGCGTCTTTGATCTGCTGCGCCGCCTCAACATCGCGCCATTGCCCAATACCGCCGGCTGCCGCACCGCGCGCGAGGCGGTACTCACCGCCCGCATGGCCCGCGAAGCGCTCGGCACGAGCTGGGTCAAAGTCGAGGTCATCGCCGATGAACACACGCTACTGCCCGATGTCGTAGAGACCCTCGACGCCACCGAGCTGCTCAGCGCCGAAGGTTTTACCGTGCTGGCCTATACCAGCGATGACCCCGTGGCAGCCCAGCGCCTCGAGGATGCAGGCGCCGCGGCCGTCATGCCGCTCGGCGCCCCCATCGGCACCGGCCTAGGCATCCTCAACCCACACAACCTCGAGCTCATTTGCTCGCGCGCCTCAGTGCCCGTGCTTGTCGACGCCGGCATCGGCACCGCCTCCGACGCCACCCTCGCCATGGAACTCGGCTGCTCCGGCGTGCTGCTCGCCAGCGCGGTCAACCGTTGCCAGAACCCGGAAGCCATGGCCACCGCCATGCGCCACGCCGTCGAAGCAGGACGCCTCGCACGCAACGCCGGGCGCATCCCGCAGCGCGAGCACGCCCAGGCTTCCTCCACCTTCGAAGGTCTGGCCAACTGGGCTGACCAGGTCCTGTAGCCCACAATCTAGAAGGACTGCCATCGTGCTCAGCAAAACCGAACGCGCCCGGACCGCGCGCCAACGCCTCCTGCCGGGCTTCGGCGACGTCGCCCAAGAACGACTCCACGCGTCACACGTGCTCGTCGTTGGCGCAGGAGGTCTTGGCTGCCCCGCCCTTCAGCAACTCGCTGCGGCAGGCATCGGGCGCATCACGCTCATTGATTCCGATACCGTCGACATCAGTAACCTGCACAGGCAGGTGTTGTTTGGTGCGGGGGACGTCGGCAAGCCCAAGGCGGAGGTCGCAGCCGCACGCGCCCGTGAACTCGCCCCCGAGCTCACCATCACCGCGCGTAAAGAACGCCTCGATTCCACTAACGTCCTCGAGCTATGCGCTGCGGCCGACCTCGTCCTCGATGGCTCAGATACCTTCGACACGAAATACCTCGTCGCCGATGCCTGCGAAATTACCTCCACCCCGCTGGCCTGGGGAACCGTGCTGCGCTACGGCGGGCAGGCCGCTCTGTGGCACTCCGGCCCCAATTGCGCTGACGGGCGCGGGGTGGGCCTGCGCGATCTCTTCCCCTCCCCGCCCACAGGTGAGTCCCTCGAGTGCTCCACCGCTGGGGTTCTCGGGGCCACGACGTCTGTCATTGCCGGACTGATGGCCACCGCAGCCCTCGCCACGCTCGGCGCACTCCCCGAACATCGGTACATGGTCGGGCGCGTGACATCCTACGACGCGCTCCCCGGCGGCTTCCGCTCGCTGCGCGTGGGCGCCGACCCAGACCGCCTCCTCGTCACCGCCTTGCCCGACGAACCGCAACTACCGCCGGAGCTTCGCGACGGCCACGCCGCCCTCCTCGACATCTCTGAGCACCCCACTCTCACTGCGGACGCGGTATCACTGCCATGGCATACCGTCACTGACAACGACTCTGTGCGCCTCGCCCTCTCTTCCTGTGACTCGGACCTGGTGTACGTGGCCTGCCCCTCAGGCGGGCGAAGCGCCGGTTTTGTCTTGCGCTATGCCGACCTCGCTGCCGAAATGGGCATCGAGCTGCGCAACCTCCCCGGAGGCTTCGGCGCGTACAGCTTCTAGGCGCTCGCCGCCACCTTCGGGCGGAAGAGGTGCTCGTCGAGGATGCGAGCGGTACCGTGGTGGCGCGCGCGGAACACCACGCAAGAGGCCACCAGCGCCAACGCGGTCACGATAAACAGAACGGCAATGCCCGCCCAGAAGGTGCCATCGTGGATGCCGTCAGTAGCTCGGGTAAAGGCATTCTTCGCATACGACATCGGGTGGAAAGGATGCAAAATGCTCAGCGGACGTGGAATAGCCGCCACTGGCCACACGCCGCCAAAGACCATGATTCCGAGGGCAAAGGCGCCGACGGAGAAGATAGCTCCAATCTTGCGGCCGAACGTGACCAGGAAGAACTGGTACGTCGCCGCACCGACCGCCGCAATTGCAGCAATAACGAGCAGCATCATCGGCCAGCTGGCTGGGGACCACCCCACCGTGGCTGACATGAACGCCATGAAGCCCAAAACCAGGAAGTTGAGACCTGCCACCACACCGAACGCTGCCAAGACGCCACGAACCGGACTGGATGCGGCCCCATTGCGCCGCCCCAGATAGTACGGCAGCGTCATCGCGAGAAGCAGCATAACGAGGAAGCCAAAGACAAGCACGAAGAGCATCGATGCTCCGCCCGTGATGTTCTTGTGCGTCGGGTCGATCGGGTTGACCACGGTCTGCACCGGATGAACATTGGACGAGGTGAAATTAATAGGCACCGCCATGTTCTGTGCAGAAGTATCTGGCTGGCTGATAGACGGAGCCTTCGCGGCGCCATCGGCCAGCTTGGTGGCTAGTTCGTTGGAGCCTTCCTTGAGCTGGTCCATACCTGCCTTCAACTCTGTGCCACCCGCCGCCAACTGGCTTGTGCCATCTTTGAGTGTGCCTGTGCCCTCATGAAGACGAGAAGCACCATCGTGAAGCTGGACGGCACCACTGCTGAGCTCACCCACACCGTTGCGCAGTTCTTGAGTTCCTCCGGCCAGGCGGTGGGCACCGTCGTTGAGCGCCGTCATGCCGCCCAGGTATTCCGAGTTTGGGTCGGACAAGTTGTAATAAAGCTGGCCAGTACCGGCTGACAGCTTCTCTAACTGAGCCACCATATTGCCGCTAGCTGCCGGGTCGAGCTTGGAGACCAAAGAGTACAACTGCTCGGCCTGCTCGGTCATGCCGAGGTTGCGGAGGACGTCGACAAGCTGCAGCAGTGCCGGTGCGACTGCCTGGGCTTGCTTGAGAATTGGAATTAGCATGCCCGTGAGCTGATTGACACCGCCATCAATCTGGCTTGCACCATCAGCAAGGCGCCCGGTGCCAGCGAGCAGTTTATCCGAGCCGTCGGCAAGCTGTGCTGCACCATCATCCAATTGTGCGGCGCCAGCACTCAAGCGCCCCACACCATCATTAAGCCGCGTCGTGCCATCCAAAAGTTGACCCGTACCGTTATTGAGCTCAGTCGCACCGGAGTCGAGTTTGGCAATGCCCTCGACCGCGCGGCCACCGCCGTCTTGCAGCTTGCCCGCGCCCTCGTCCAAACGCCCTGCGCCTTCCGCTGCCGTTCCCAATCCATCACTGAGCTTGTTGAGTCCCTCAATGACCTGGTCGGCATATTTCTTGGAAATCGCGTTCTCTACGCTGGTCTGTACCTGCGGGATGAGGCTCGACGAAATCACCGAGCCATTCGTTCCGTAATAATCGTTGGTGGCGAAGTGAATCTCCGGCTTGACCGGTTTCTCACTAATAATCGTCACGGCCTGCTCGGAGAAGTTCTTCGGGATGGTCACGACCATGAGGTACTTGCCTTTGAGCAGTCCTTGGTCGCCATCGTCTTTGCTGACCTCTGAAAAGTTGAGATAATCCGTTTCCATGAGGCCTTCGACAACCTGATCACCGTAATTGGTGTACTTGCCTTGCTTCTCGACGCCCACATCCTCATTCACCACCGCCAAGTCAATATTGCGCATGTACTTCGAGGGATCCCACATGGCCCACATCATGGTGCCGGCAACGACGATGGGTGCGACGAGCAGAAAGACAATCAAAACGCGCGACAGCGTGCTCCGTGGACGCCAGTCCAATACGCGGTGCCACCCCATCGCTTCACCGCTGTCAGCTCCCCTGTCCACCTTCGCTGGCGAAGCGCCATTCGCTGCATGCGTACTACTCGTTTCGGTTGCTTGGCTCATGCCCGCCTCCTCATAGTGCTAGTTCAGGTCCGCTGGTAGCCGTCCTTCCAGGCATTTTCATCTAAAGGTCAAACGTGAGCGAGGCCACTATGTCGTTTGTTTCAACAAACATACCACCGGATGAGTTACTAGCGTGAACTTACGGGCATTCGTTGTCTGCATGTCACGCATTCCCCTTCCGGTTGCGGGGTTGGGCGGGTTGTTTTAGGGTTCTGGGTCATGGGGGATTTAGAAACCTATTTCTCCTACCGCAACTCGGGGATCACATTGGTGAAGCAAGCGGTAGGAGGCGAGAAACGTTTACGCGCGCTCGGCGCTGCACCTGCCGATGCCGCCGAGCTTGCACGCTTAAACCACATCTACTTCGGCACCACCAAGTTCACGGGTAAGCAACGCACCGCCCGTAGCCGAGCCGCCGAACAAGGCCATGATCTGGCCACGCTAAGCCTTATTGAGTCCTACACGAAGAAGCTGAAGAACCAGCTGCACGCGTGGAACCTGCGTGTCAAGCTCGCCGGTACACCAGCATCGAACATCCCTGCTGTGGCGGCCAAACGGCTCAAAGAGCTCAAACCCAAGCGCATCCCCACCCCTGGGGTGCGCATGACCTATCGTGCTGACGGTCCGCATTCACTCACAATTACCGATGACCCCATGACCGTCACCGAGATGCGCGGCGTGCTGGAATCCATCAACCAGAAAAACCTGCTTGACGCCTCCCGGCACGTTTTCTTCAATAAATCTCACGGCGGTACCAAACCAGCTGTTCTCACCAGCGTGGTGGTGACCTTGGACAAGCTCGACAAGATTATCTCCGGCGACGGTGACGACATCGTCCTTGAGCTCACCAATGGTGGGCGTATGACCGGCACGCAGTTCTTGAACTACAAGTTTGCTGAGATCGGCTACGTCACCCTCATTCACCCCACGATTGGGCCGGTGTGGCTGCACCGCATGAAGCGCTTAGCCGGGTTCGAGCAGCGCATGATGGCTAGTGCTGAGCACCCCACCTGTGCCAGGAAGGGGTGCAACAAGCCTGCTGACTATGCCCAGGTGCATCACCTAGTGCCATGGAAGGCAGGAGGGGCGACTGACCCGCCGAATCTGACCATGTTGTGTGCCTATCACAACGGGGTTAATGATGATGACCCGGATAAACCCACCGGTGCTGGCTACGTGTTTAGAATTCGCGGCGACGTCACCTACGTCCCACCGTGGGCAGAACCAATCACTGCCCAAACGGCGTATCAACTAGCCCAGCAAGCTACAGCACGGGGACCAGACAAACCCGGTTAAACCGCCACGCGCTACCGGACACGCATCACCGGTCGTGCAGGCGCCCAAACGGGCCGCCCGGCGGGTAAATCGCCACGCGGACGCCCACCACCGGGCATCCGCGACATCGGCGATCCCAGCTGCCGGTTGGACGCTGAAACGGTTGAACTCCCGACCGTTTGATCGATAGGGGGTGGTTAAGCCTGTTTAGAAGCCGGCCTTCTTCAGAGCGTCAGCCATCGAGCTGCTACCGCGGTCGGCGCGGCCGCGATCGGAGCGCCCACCGCTACGAGCAGAAGTGCGGCGCGAGTTCTTTCCATCCGAGCGGCCACCACCGTTATTACCGTTTCGGCGCTTGGGGGCGGGCTGGCCGGGTTCGTCGTCGAGCCGCAGCGACAAGCCAATGCGCTGGCGCTCCACGTCGACTTCCATGACCTTCACCTTGACCACTTGGCCCGAACGGACCACATCGTGCGGGTCGGAGACGAACGTGTGGCTCATGGCGGAGACGTGGACGAGGCCATCCTGGTGCACGCCCACATCGATAAACGCGCCAAAAGCCGCAACGTTCGTCACGGTGCCCTCCAGAATCATCCCCGGCTTCAAGTCCGAGACCTTGTCCACGCCTTCCTTGAACGTCGCGGTCTTAAACTCCGGGCGCGGGTCGCGGCCGGGCTTGTCCAGCTCCGCGATGATGTCCGTAACGGTCGGGACGCCAAAGGTCTCGTCAGCGAAGTCGGACGGGCTAAGCTTTGTCAGCACCCGTGAATTACCAATGAGCTCCGACACTCCCAGGCCGGTTTTCTCCGCAATGCGCGCCACCACCGGGTAGGCCTCCGGGTGTACGGCCGAGGCGTCGAGCGGATCCTTACCACCGCTGATGCGCAAAAAGCCTGCCGCCTGCTCGAATGCCTTCGGCCCCAAGCGCGGCACCTTCTTCAGCTCCTTGCGCGAGACAAACGTGCCATTCTCATCGCGATACGCCACGATGTTGGCGGCAATCGTGGAGTTCACGCCGGCCACGCGCTCCAGCAACGGTGCTGAGGCTGTATTGAGGTCCACTCCAACGCCATTCACGGCATCCTCCACCACGCCGTCGAGGGTGCGAGCAAGCGCCACCTGGTTGACGTCGTGCTGGTACTGCCCCACGCCAATCGCCTTCGGGTCAATCTTCACCAGCTCCGCCAGCGGGTCCTGGAGACGGCGCGCGATCGAAACGGCGCCGCGCAGGGAGACGTCCATGTCGGGGAATTCATCGGCCGCTAGCTGCGAGGCCGAGTAAACGGAGGCGCCGGCCTCAGACACCACCACCGGCGTGGGGCGAGCACCTCCTGCTTGCGCGATGAGGTCAGCAACCTCGCCGGCCAGCTTCTCCGTCTCACGCGAAGCGGTGCCGTTGCCAATCGCCATGAGGTCCACCGAATGAGCAGCGCTTAGCGACGCCAACTCCCTCACCGCCTCAGCCCACTTCTGCTGTGGCTGGTGCGGGTAGACAATCGTGGTGGCTAGGACCTTGCCCGTTGGGTCGACAACCGCGCACTTGACGCCATTGCGGTAACCGGGATCCAAGCCCAAGGTGGCGCGCTGGCCAGCTGGGGCGGCCAAGAGCACGTCGCGCAGGTTGGTGGCGAAAACCTTGAGGGCGCCTTCCTCCGCCTTTTCTTTGAGCCGCATGCGCACGTCCAGACCGGAGGAGATGGAGAGTTTGGTGCGCCAGCCCCAGCGGACGGCGTCGGCAAGCCAGCGCGAGCTGGCAACGTCGAGGTCGAAGCGTTCTGCAATCATGCCCTCGTACATGGCGTCCTCGCCAGCATCGAGGTTGAGCTGCAGCACGCCCTCGTTCTCACCGCGCAACAGCGCCAGGATGCGGTGCGAGGGCAATTTTTCAAAGGGCTCAGAGAATTCGAAGTAGTCTTTGAACTTCGCTCCCTCGGCTTCCTTACCTTCCACCACGCCGGAGTTCATGGAACCACTAGAGTACATGCGCTCACGGACCTCACCGACGAGGTCGGCATCCAGCGCGAAACGGTCGATGAGGATGGAACGTGCGCCATCGAGGGCCTTCTTAGTGTCCTCAAACCCCTCGGTGAGGTACTCCCCCGCCAGCTCCGCCGGGTCCGCAGTGGGATTGTCAATGAGCTTATCCGTGAGCGGTTCGAGGCCTGCCTCGCGCGCGATATCCGCCTTAGTCTTGCGTCGCTTCTTGTACGGCAAGTAAAGGTCTTCCAGGCGCGCCTTTGTCTCACACGCCACGATGAGCGCGCGCAGCTCCTCGGTCATCTTGCCCTGCTCCTCAATCGCGGACAAGACGGTCTCCTTGCGCTCCTCCAGCTCGCGCAGGTAGGTGGAGCGTTCCTCGATGATGCGCAGCTGGGAATCATCCAACCCGCCCGTGGCTTCCTTGCGGTAACGAGCGATGAACGGAACGGTATTACCCTCCGCCATGAGCGTGAGAGCGGCGTCGACGAACTGTTCTTTCACGCCCAGCTCGCCGGCGATGGTGGCTGCGATATTCACAAAACCTCTTTGTATGGGTCGGGGACTTAAGACCTTCCCACCCTATACCCCGCCCTGCCACGCGCAGGAAGTGCCTAGCCCAAATTCGGTATGCCCAATTTCTGAGGTGCCGTACCACAAGGTATGCGGCGGCAGGCAATCCGCAACTGCCGTGGTCACCTTCGTGAGCGGTAAATCTGAAGAGCCGTTCACGATGACGCGCCACACGTGTTCGCTCACCGGAGGGTGACCGTGGTTGTTCAGATACTCATTGACCAGGATGTTGTCCGGCTCGCAGGTAAAAGACACGATCTCAGCATTGATGTCTCGCGGCTCGACGCCGCCCTCGCGCAGGCGCTGCGGCATGTCCGCTAGGACCGTGTTCCATTCAGCTTCAGTCATCAAGATTGACAGGTCAGTGCTCACGTCCATGACGTATCCTCCTTGAGTGCTTCAAGATATGCGCGGTCGGCAGCATCTAGTTCAGCTGTCTCCAGCAGCTCAGGCCGGCGCTGCAGTGTTCGCTTCAGCGACTGCTCGCGGCGCCAGCGGTCCACCTTGGCGTGGTCACCGGATGTAAGAACGTCTGGTACGGAAAGGCCACGCCACTCGCGAGGTTTGGTGTAGCTTGGCCCTTCCAAAAGACCGTCGGAAAAAGAATCCTCCTCGTGGGAGCGCCGATTTCCCAGCACGCCCGGGATAAGGCGCACCACGGCCTCCGCGATGACAAGTGCTGCCACCTCACCGCCGATGAGCACGTAGTCCCCGATCGAGACTTCCCGCACGCGGTAGCGCTTAGCGGCATCCTCCACAACGCGCTGGTCAATCCCCTCATAGCGCCCACAAGCGAACACGATGTGCTCCTCAGCCGACCACGCCTGTGCATCTTCCTGTCTAAAAGGTTGTCCCGCCGGGGTCGGCACAATAAGCAGAGGTTTTTCTTCGGCGCTGGGCTCGGCATAAGCGCGGGATTCCACGCCGTGGATATCGTCGTGCCGCGGCTTTGACAGGTGCGGCAGGGCACTGCCGAGATCGGACGTGGAGGCGGTGCCGGAGGAGACGTCGTCAAGCGCAGGGCCCCACACCTCAGGTTTCATCACCATCCCGGGCCCACCCCCATACGGGGAATCATCGACGGACTTGTGCACGTCCGTAGCCCATTGGCGCAGGTCATGAACACCCACGGCGAGCTTTCCTTGCTCAATCGCCTTGCCCAGCAGCGCGTGACGCAACGGGTCGAGGTACTCGGGAAAAATAGTAACAACGTCGATTCTCATAGCTCGAGCAGCCCCTCCGGCGGGGTAATGGTGCAGGTACCGGCATCAAGGTCAACGTCCGGGACAATCGCCTCGACGAAGGGAACCAACGCTTCCTTTCCGTTCGCCAGCTCGACTTCGAGCAGTGACTGCGTGGGTCCATGCGTCACGCCGGTCACTTCCCCAATGTCCTGGCCGTCCAGTAATACGCGCAGCCCCTCCAGCTCGTGGTCATAGAAGCCGTCGTCGTCTGGATCCTCGATGGGTTCCGCAAAGAACTGGGTTCCGCGTAGCGAGTCCGCCGCGGTACGGTCGGGTATTTCCTTAAAGCTAATAAGCAGACGCCCCTTATGTGCGCGGAGCGTGGCGATAGTGAGCTCGTGTTCCTTCTTTCCTTGTTTGCCGTGAAGGACCTCGCCCACAACGTAGCGTTCCTCGGGGGAATCCGTAGTTACCTCAACGGCAACCTCGCCTTTGATGCCGTGGGACTTCACCACGCGGCCAATAAGTAGTTCCATGCCCTAAAGCTTAACGGGCTAACCTGGAAAAGTATGACTGACCTTCCCATCAATGATGTCACCACGTTCGGCGATGCGACCCACGACGGTTCTGTGCTCACTACTCTGAACCTGCTCGACGAAGCTCCAACTCCCGACTCCACGCGCCCACGCCCAGCGGTCAAGCGCGTGCTCAGCGCCGACGGCGCGAACCTGATTCTCTTTTCCTTCACGCCTGGCCAGGATCTTCCTGATCACAAGGCAGCACACCCGATTACGGTCCAGGTACTGCTGGGTGCGGTGACCTTTAGCTGCGGGGAACAAGAAGAAACCCTCACTCCTGGGTACATCGTGCACCTCCCGGCATATGTTCCCCATGCGGTATCTTGTCGCGATGAACCGGCGCTCATGCTGCTCACGATGTTGACACCGAACACTAGCACGAATGTATAGACACGTAGTAGCATCGTTTTATCGTGAACAGTTCTAAGCCTTACCACCACGGAAATTTGCATGAGGCGATCCTCCACGAGGCGATCGTCCTTGGCCGCGAAGGTGGCCCCCAAGCCGTCACGATTCGCGCAGCCACTCGCGCAGTTGGGGTCTCCCCCACTGCGGCATACCGCCACTTTAAAGACCAAGCCGAGCTTCTCGACGCCGTCTCTGACGTCGCCACCACTGAGCTCATTAATCGCCTCAGCGCTGCTTTTCAGGACACCGAGGGCTCCATCGTGGACAAGATGATGGCGGCCGGGTTTGCCTACTACCACTACGCCCTCGATGAGCCAGACTTTTTCGAGTGCATGATGGCCTCACGAGGCTACGACATTCCCGGCGGCTTGGCAGCCGCGACCGACGGGCCTAGCGAGGACCCGCGTGTGCAAGCCACGTATAATTTTTATGACTACATGGAGCAATACGCTCGTGAAAGTGGGCAGACCCCGGACCGGAAGCACATGATGCGCAACTGCTTGGCTGGGTGGTCCACTGTGCATGGCTTTACCGTCCTGTGCACGAGCGGCCACTTGGCGTCGCTATCGGATGAAGAGAGAGAAGAGATGGCGAAGGCCGTCTTTGCCGCCGCAATTCGTGGCTTGGACTTTGAGAATTCCTCGGATCCTCACCGCAATTACAAAAAGTCATAAAAAATCCCCGCTGGCCATCACAGGCAAGCGGGGATTAAGTATTTCGAGTGCGATTACTCTGCGGACTCTTCAGTCTCAGCAGACTCGGACTCCTCGGCCTCAGCGGCCTCTTCCTCAGCCTTAGCAGCCTCAGCAGCAGCGGCCTCCTCGGCAGCCTTCTCAGCGGCAGCCTTAGCCTCGGCCTCTTCCTTGGCCTTACGCTTCTTCTCGGTGATGGCCTCGATGGTCGGGCCATTGTTGGCCTCAGCCAGAGCAGCATTGAAGAGATCCAGCTTGGACGGCTTCTCTTCAGCAACCTTCAGGGTGCCCTCTGCACCCGGCAGGCCCTTGAACTTCTGCCAGTCACCGGTCACCTTAAGCAGGGCGAGAACCGGCTCGGTCGGCTGAGCGCCGACGCCCAGCCAGTACTGTGCGCGCTCGGAATCGATCTTGATGAGGGACGGCTCCTGCTTCGGCTGGTAGATACCGATGTTCTCGATAGCCTTGCCGGAACGGCGGGTGCGAGCGTCAGCAACAATGACGCGGTACTCAGCGTTGCGGATCTTGCCGATACGCTGAAGCTTGATCTTTACAGCCATGATTGGCTCCTTTTCTAGTCACCGGGCAGTGCAGCCACGCGCCTTGGAATGGCGCGCCGGTTCAACCCTTGGATTTATCCTGCGCGTGACGTGCCGGCCGTCCGTGGGCGGTTGCGGCGTTACGCAGAAATGAAGTTATCAGTGTTATCCACGCACGGTACGCAGACAACCTCTCCAACTTTAGCGATACAGGTGGAAAATAGGAAATCCACCCTTTCGCCGCGGTATTATGCCCCTCCCCGTGAAAGGGGTAGTCTGTAATGCGGTCAATTCGCTGCCACACATAGATCTTTTTATGACTCAACAAGCCCCATCCAGATTCCGCTACCGCTACGACCTTGACGGCCTGCGTGGCATCGCGATCGCTTTGGTCGTGATTTACCACGTCTTCGTCGGCCGTGTCTCGGGTGGCGTGGACGTCTTCCTGTTGCTGTCCGGTTACTTCTTCCTGGGTTCCCAGCTTCGCTACGCCGCACGCCCGAATGCCTCCCTCAACCCGTGGTGGCCCATCTGGCGAACGATTCGCCGCCTCGTGCCCGCCCTAGTGCTGGTTATCGGCGCAAGCTATATTCTCGTGCGGCTGTTCGCCCCAGAGCTCATGAACACCGAGCTCACCAAGCAGATTACGGCGACGGTCTTTTACTACCAGAACTGGGAGCTAGCGCGTCAAAATGCCGACTATGCGGCGGCATCAGCGACGACATCACCGCTGCAGCACATGTGGTCCATGGCAGTACAGGGCCAGTTCTATCTCATCGGCATCCTGTTCGCCCTTGGCTTGGCGGCGTTTATGCGGCTGCGCCCGAAGCACACGGGCCTTACTCCCCAGCGCTTCCCCACCGTCAATTCGATTGCTGGCCCCATTCTAATTGTGGTCACCATCGCGTCCTTCGCCTACGCTAGCCGCGACGGCCTCTTCGGCACCCCGGAGAACTACTACTCCACGTGGTCGCGCGCGTGGGAGCTCACTTTAGGTGCTGTGCTGGTGATTTATGGCTCGCGCCTGCAGATGCCACAGCGTCTGTCTAACATCGCCGTTGCCGTGGGTTTGGCTGCTCTGGCCTGCACGGGCCTTGTCATTTCCGATACTTTGGCATTCCCCGGCCCACTGTCGCTACTGCCGATTGGCGGCGCTGTACTCATCATCATCGGCTCCGGTGGTTCCTTCTCCCGTGTGTTGACCTCCCGTATCTCGCGCTGGCTGGGTGATATTGCTTATCCCCTCTACCTATGGCACTGGCCCCTGCTCATTATCTTTACGGTAGCTCTGGGTCTGGAGACTCCTCCATGGTGGCTGGGCGTCATCATCATCACGGTGTCGCTGGGGTTGGCGGATGTGACTCATCGATTCGTCGAGAAGCCTCTGCGTCAGCACCGCAAACGCCCGCTTGCCGACGATCTCCCAGTGCACCGCGGCCTCGCTGACTTGCGCACCCGCAAGGGCGCTGCTCGCGGAGTTGGCGGCGTCGTGGTGGCCGCCTGCACCGTGGCGCTCGTGGCTATTCAGCCACTGTGGGCACGTACTTTGGACGAAGCCAATGCTGAGGTGCTGGATCCGGCGCTCTACCCGGGCGCAACCACCTTCCCCTATGGCATCACGCCTCCCGATAACGTCGAATTTAAGCCTGACCCCATCTTGGCACGCGGTATTACTCCGCCGGTGGCGGATAACTGGTGCTTTATTCCGGAGGACCAACCCACGGACTACTTCTTCGAAACCCGCAGAGACGGCGAAACTCCCTGTGTCTTTGGCGATATGGATTCCGATGTCGAGGTGTTCTTGGTGGGAGGTTCGCACGCCGAACAGTACTCCTCTGCTTTGGATTACTTGGGCCGTGAGATGGGCTTTAAGCTTGTCCCGCTCACTCGTGTGGGCTGCCCAATTGAGTTGGGCGATGAGCTCTCTGTGAAGCCCGAGTGCGCAGAATGGAGCAAACACGCCGTGCAGCGCATCATCGATGCCGACCCAGCCTTGGTGGTGTCGAACTCGACCCGTCCTGGCCAGCCCTTCGGCCACGGCCCCGACGCTGTCCCGCCAGGATACAAGGCCTTTTGGGACGAGCTGGCGAAGCACGAGATTCCCTTCGTAGGTTTCCGCGATAACCCGTGGGGTTTCGATGATGAAGGCAACGGGCTGGAGTTTGATGAATGCTACGTTGCCACCAAGGATGCTCTGGGCTGTGGCATGCGCTTCGAGGAGGTCTACGAGAGCTACGACCCTGGTGCCGCAGTCTTGTCGCAGTACCAGAACATGCTGGCGGTGGATACCTCCAAGTGGTTCTGCAACGATGCTGGAGACTGCCCCGTTGTCATCGGCAACGTGATGGTCTACCGCGATATGCACCACTTCACGAAGGCCTTCGCTGATTCCATGATCCCGCTCATCCGTGACATCATCACGCCGATTCTCAACGGTGAAACGGTCCAGCAGGAAGCTCCAGAGATCCCGGCGCAAGCAGCAGCCGCGGATTCACAGCAGTCCACTCCTGCTCCCGCCTCAACACAGAATCAGCCTGTCCCCTACCCGCTGTACCCGGCAGGCCAAGCTATCTAAGCTGCCTATCCAAGCGGCCTATCCACTATAGGGGCTCTTCCGGTTTCGGGGTGCGTAGCGGGGTGAAGTAGAACACGATGGGTTCAGCGGGTCACCACAACATATAGGGGTCCCTGGTGTGAAGATGAAAGTTCCTACACAACCATCTAAACCCACCAGGGA